>CBFHLF010000085.1:0-10014 GCA_965656555.1 uncultured Acidiluteibacter sp.
TTCTTCGGAGCTAGTCAAACTTTCTAAGTCTTCGCTTTGAAAAAATCAAAATTACTTACAAAGGCACTCCTTCAATTCTTCGAATTGATATGGAGGAATTATCTCTAAAAAGAATACTGTAGTTTAGAATTGACTTTTTAAAGATCTCATTCTAAAAAGCATTCGTTAAATAGAATACCTGAATGTTAATTTGGAAACGATAGGCTCTTGTAATTACCTCTTTAACCGACCTTGAAGAAATTGCAGGTGAATTTAGAAGATAAGCATTAGTGAGATGGGGAAGTTCCGGCGAGTAGGAGGAAATCACCCCACCGAAGTTATGTCTTAGCGATAAATTTAGCTCAATTTATTCACAGTCTTGATCTTTTGTTTCTTTGCTATCAAGAGAAAAGAAAGTAAGGACAATTCTTCGGAGTTAGTCAAACTTTCTAAGTCTTCACTTTGAAAAAATTAAAATTACTTACAAAGGCTCCTCCGTTCTCTCAGACTTGCAGTCCGAGAGAATACTTTTTTTAGAATCTATCCTTTTTTGATAAAATACTCTGAACCTTTTTAATCACTTTATGCGCTGCCAATACCTCCACAAATGTTCTGTAATCGACAATACAAAAAGGCAGGCTTGTAATTAATTTGAGCATAAAAAAACCTCCATTGCATGCAATGGAGGTTGTGAGAATATTATGGTGTATGGATTACAAATAAGTCTGCAGGTTGGTTTGAGAAGAAACTCTTCTTAAACGTCTAAGTCCTCTTTCCTTAATTTGTCTGATTCGTTCCCTCGTTAATCCAAATGTATTTCCAATTTCCTCGAGCGTCATTTCACTTGATCCACCTAGTCCGTAGAAGAGGCGAATTACTTCCGCTTCCATTCCTTTTAGGTAAGATAGTGTGCGCTCTAAGTCTTTAGAAAGTGACTCTTGCATTAATGAATCAGTTGGATCAGGTGTATCGCTGTTTTCAAGCACACTTACCAAACTATTATTGTCATCATCATTACTCATAGGTGCATCAATAGAAACTTGCTTTTTAGACATCTTTAACGACATCTCTACTTTAGCAACATCCATTTCTGTTAAATCACTCAATTCGTCAGCTGTAGGCGTCCGCTCATTCTTTTGTTCGAATTCGTTAGACGCTTTGCTAATTTTTTGAATTTCACCTAATCGGTTATGCGGAAGACGAATAGTTCTAGAGTTATCGGCAGCAGCCTTTAAGATACTCTGTCTAATCCACCATACTGCATAAGAGATAAATTTAAACCCCTTTGTATGATCATATCTTTTGGCCGCCTCGATTAATCCCAAGTTTCCTTCGTTGATTAAATCTTCTAGGGTAAGACCGGTGTTTTGATATTGTTTAGCCACAGAAATCACAAAACGTAGGTTGGCTCTCACCAATCTGTTTAGTGCTCTCTCATCACCTGATTGGATTTTGATCGCTAACTCTACTTCTTCCTCCGCGTTGATCATTTCCTCTTTAGAAACATCTTGCAGATACTTTTCAAGCGACTTACTCTCCCGTTTGGTAATCTGTTGACTAATTTTCAGTTGTCTCATATGTTGTACTTAATATTAATTGTTGTTCAGTAGTATTCTAGCAAAAACTGTACTAGATTTTTATTTTTAAGTTAATTTTCATTTCTTTTTTTCTTGTCTACCAAGATGGTTCCACCCTCAGTTGATATTTTCCATTGCGACAAATCCACAATGTCCTTAATATAACGCTTGTAGAGGCGAAGTCTTTTTTCTCCAAACCGGTCACTTTCATTATTGGTCGGTTCGCCAGAAAATTCCAATTGGGTAACTTTTGGATGCCGTTCTAGATAATAACGTATAATTTCCACTAAAGTTGCCATCACTCGGTAAACTTCTCCACGATTGGTCAATGCATACTCATCCTCTTCAAACTCTTCATTTAATACACCAAATACGATGGATACATGAAAAATGTTCGTTTTTTTTCTACCAAACCTGACTTCATAGTTTAAATCAGCGTCCGTTTTGAAGTAGAAGGTAGAACCACTTTCCATAGGTGGCACCACTATATCGTAGGCAGTTAACAATTTTTTATTCTAATTAGGCTGCAAAGATAAAACAAATCTGCTTTTATGAAAATATGCTAACATTTTTTATGTGATTCAAAAAGACTGGCTGATTAATAGGCATTACTTTTAGGTTGCGCAAAAAGTGATTAGAGAAGAATTAACCAATATCTTTTCGAAAATAATGAATACTGACTCTTTTCTAATATCATCTAATAAATACGTCTCTGAAAATATGCACTCAATTATTATGCGATTACTGCAGGCTTTGGTTATTTTTGATTTTTAAATTTATAAAACTTACGCTAGAATGGCAGGATTTTCAAAATGGATTGGTGGTGGATTAGGCTGGGCATTTGGCGGCCCGCTAGGAGCGATACTGGGTTTTGCTGTAGGCAGCATGCTCGACCGTTCTTCTACACAAGTGGATACGCAATATGTAAACGAGGAACCTCGCAGAAATCGTACACAAACAGGAGACTTTAGCGCTAGTTTAATAGTATTGGCAGCAGCTGTAATGAAGGCCGATGGAAAAATACTTAAAAGTGAACTAAATTATGTAAAAGCGTTTTTTGTTCGACACTTCGGCGATGCCAAAACAAAAGAACTATTGCCTTTGCTAAAGCGTGTATTGGACCAACCCATTGACATTAATTCTATTGGTGCCCAAATTAGAATGAATATGCTGCAAGCAGACCGACTGCAGTTACTTCATTTTTTGTTTGGGGTTGCAGGTTCTGACGGTTCGTATAGCAATTCAGAAGTGAATGTATTACAGCAAATTGCGACGGCTATTGGTGTAAATGTATATGATTTTCAGTCAATAAAAGCCATGTTTATCAAAGAGACTGGAGGGGATTATAAAATTCTAGAAATTGATAAGTCAGCTTCTGACGACGAAGTAAAAAAGGCATATCGAAAAATGGCTGTTCGGTATCATCCTGACAAAGTGGCGCACCTTGGAGATGATGTAAAGAAGGAGGCAGAACAAAAGTTTGTGAAGCTACAAGAGGCTTACGACAATATCAAGAAGCAGCGTGGAATGAACTAGTTCTCTTTTGTAGCTGCTTGTTTTGGAGGAACCGATGTAGCAACGGTATCTGTTTTTTCTTTCAACAAGCTGTAGCCTATTTGAAACAAAGAAAATTCATATTTGACAGCCTTTTTCTTTTGGCTCGATTTTTCGATGCCTTCATTAGTGACAGTTGCATTGTTTGCCAATGCTGAAGATCCAAAAAACAAGAGCAAAACAGTAACCGGAATTAAATAATGCTTTTTCATCTGTCGTTAATTTTAGGCTAAATATAGCCATATTTGATCAATTGCTGTTATGGTTTATGACTAACGGTAAGTGTAAATCAACTACTAACTATGGATTCATTCGAGAAAAAACGCTTCTTTTATGCCATTTTATTTCCAACCATTTTTGTTGTGATACTTTGGTTAGTCAAGTTGGTAGAGGTCCACTTCGATTTTTCCTTTGCTAGTTTTGGCGTAAAACCTCGAACAGTGGTTGGGCTACGAGGTATCGTGCTCATGCCTTTTATACATGGCGATTTTTCCCACTTATTTAATAACTCCATACCACTTCTTATATTGGGTAGTAGCTTATTCTACTTTTATCGGCCGGTAGCCTTCAAAGTGGTGATTTGGTCCATTATTATGAGTGGTCTTTGGACGTGGTCTTCCGGCCGGTTTAGCTATCATATCGGTGCCAGTGGGTTGGTATATAGTTTATTTGGGTTTTTATTTATTAGTGGTTTTCTGCGCAAGCATTACCGCCTTGTGGCTATTTCATTTTTAGTAGCCTTTCTTTATGGTAGCATGGTTTGGGGTATTTTTCCAATCGATCCATCCATTTCTTATGAAGGTCATTTGTGGGGACTTTTTGCCGGACTCTTTTTAGCTTATTTTTATAAGGACAAAGGACTTAAGAAAAAGCCATATGTTTGGGTCGATGAAGATGATCGCGATGAAGATGATCCTGAGGCGTATTGGAATAAGCCGTTGCAGCCGCCTTCACCTAAACCTCAAGCCAATGCTCATAGTACAGAAGATGGTAGGCGAGTAGTTTATGATTATAAGCCGAATGATAAGCAGTGATTATATTCCTTATTGATGGGTTATTTGCTGACCAATTGATAGAACCGATTCATTACAAACACATGAGGGAGTGTAATGGATGAAATGATAAGAAATAGGGAGTAGCTGTAAGATATCTCAATAATCTCGAACCTTATCAGTGCAAAAATAAAGAGAATTCCAAAAATAGAAAGCAAGGTTAGTGGAGCCAATACTTTTACGAATCCGCTAAAGTTGTTAATTTGATTATCATTCTTTAAGAAATTGTATTCTTCTTTTAACACCTTATGCGAGTGGAGGATGATAAAATAGAGTGAAAAACTAATTAGTAAGGGTAAGAGGTAGAAAGTAACTAGGATGATTAGCATCACTAAGGTTTCCATCAAAAGATTTTCAAGGCTAATATTTTTTCGTGTAACACTTACAGATAAAAGCAAAATTGTAATAATCGTACTGCTAATAAAAACAATAGGGATGTTTATCAACTCATGAAGCGCATTTATTTCTGACAAGTAAGTGTCATTAGCACTAATTGCTAATATTTCACCGGTGTTGAAGTAAATCAATCCTGATAATATAGAAACTCCCCATGAAAAACTTATCACTTGGAAAGGAACAGTTTTTTGTTTGAAGTAGTGTGTGAATTGTGATTGGCCGAAATGAAAAGCCGATATGATTAAAAATAAACAATAACCTGCTATCGGAATCATCAACCAAATAATAATATTAAGACCAATGACCAACAGGTAGATACTGATAAATTGACCATTAGATAATCCTGAGTTTTTAAGGTAGAGTATGTTGTCTATTGCACCATGTGGAATACCAATTAACAAAAGGAATGGTAAGCAAATGTAAAATTGTGATTCAACTCCAACACCATCACCTTCTAAAAAGAATGGAGTCAAAAGTAAAACACAAGAAAAAAAGATGAATATAGATTTGCTCATAAATTAATAAGCCGCACCACTAATGTGGTGCGGCATTTTTTTTAAGCTTTCGCATTTTTTGCTGAAGATGTAATAGCAATGTTGTACACTACTAATCCAAATCCAATTTTGTTGATTACGTCTGCAATATTGTAGAATAGATCTACATTTGAAGAACTCCAACCAAAAGCAGTGTTTAACCATCCACCTGGCATACACATGTAACCAATTGGATAGATTGCCCAACCAACTAGTACAAACCACGCTAGTGTACGAACTCCTCTTTTAACAACTGGGCTATTGCTTTCTTTGGCCAATTTCGCCACTTCACCAAACCAAGCTGCATACAGTACATAAATGTAACCCAACGTAGATAGTACACCCCATAATACTGAATGAGCAGTATCACCACCCTCTGGGTTGAACGCTTCACCGATGTAACCGGTAACAAGCATCCAAGCTGAAGCTATGATCAGTTTCCACATTAAACCAATTTTTGCACCAGCTGATTTTGTAAGTAAATAAAACTCTACACACATTAATGGTACTGTAAGTGTCCAATCAATGTAACGGAGAACTGTAGGGTTTTCTCCTGTGGCCAAGTAGTAATCTCTCATGTAGTAATAATGCACAGCGGCAATGAAGGTAATAAGCCCTGAGATTAAGAGAGAGGTTTTCCACTTGTCGTCAACTCGACTTCGTTCAAAGAAAAAGAAAATTGATGCCGCAAGCATCGCCATGTAACCTGTGAAAAACGTAAATGCAATAGCATCGTCTTTCGGAATCGATAATACTTCTAATAATAACATAATAAAAAGATTTAAGTTTCTGTTTAAACAGAAACCTTTTTATTTTTGTTTAACAATTTTAACAAATAGTTTAACAAAATAAATTTGCTTTTTAGAAAAATACTTATCAAACCCGTTGTATTAAAGGAAATTTTCGAAAAAAAATATTTCAAAAAAAAAGATATTTTTTTGAAATTAATTTTAAAATGGGTAACCAATCGCAATGTTGAACACCAAGTTATCTTGTCGCCAATCTTTATCGCCAAATCGAATATCGTTTAATGTCCATCGTTCGCTTTCAGGTAAAAACGGCTTACGAATGGGAAATGCAGCATCTAATCGAAGCACAAAAAAGGAAGCATCTACCCGAAGCCCTGTGCCTACACCCATCGCAATCTCTTGGTAAAAATCATCTACATTGAATTCGCCACCTGGCTTAGAGCTGTCCTCATCGATCAACCATACATTACCGGCATCTACAAACAAGGCGCCTTTCAGGACGCTGATTAAATTATAGCGGTACTCTAAGTTGGCCTCTAGTTTTAAGTCACCTGATTGATCTAAGAAAATAGCGTTACGCTGATTGTTTTCAGGTAGTTGAAAAGTTCCCGGCCCTAATGTTCTTGCTTGAAATGCTCTGATGCTGTTGCTACCACCAATAAAGAACTGCTTAATGTAGGGCAATGTATTAGAATTGCCAACTGGTATTCCTACACCTGTTATGATTCTTCCTACCAATCGATTATTTTCATCGATATTTAAATGGTATTTAAATGTCAATTCTGATCGAATAAATTGACTGAATGGCAACCCCAATACGTCATAACTCCCATCATTTTCAGGGTTGATGATTTGTGCACCTAAATGAAAAGTATTTCCTGCTGCTTCTGCGGATAAACGCAAATAGTAATTGTGTTTCTTTTCTTCTTTTAATCGGCTATCGTACTCGATGGTGTAGGATGATCCTATAATAAATTGTTCTTCAAAGCTTCTTCTTAAAGTTGGGTTATCATTAAGGGTTTCTTCAAACTCAGTCGTGGTATTACCAAGCTTAGCATAGGTGAAATTTAGAGGGTAAAGCGTATGAGAGATACTCGATTTTTGTTTCCATCGGTACCCAAAGGAAGCATTAATGGAATTCATTTGATAGAATTGTACTCGATTTAATGTTCGATACCCTGCTTTAATAACGGTCTTTGGTAAAAACTTTTGACTTTTGAAATCGACATTAAATGGAGAAATAAATCGTGGTATATTTAGTTCTAACTCAGTACCGATGTCATAAGAATTCAAACCTTTTGCATCTTCAATCAATTGTGTTTCAAAACCAAAGTTAATGTTAGCTTTAAATAATTCTGCTCCTTTAAAAAAGTTTCGATTGGTATAGCTTGCTTCTATGGATGAGCCCACAAAGTTGTTTGATTTTGAGGTGGCAGATAATTCACCTCTCAATGATTTTTTTGGTAAAGGAGTTAGGTTGATTATGGTATTTAAAAGATGATTTTCATCTTCTGTTTCCTTAAAGCTGATGTTTACAAATTTGAATGGTCCTAGCGTAGTGAAATGTTCTAGGGTAAGGTCATGTGAGTTTCTGTTATAATGGGCACCTTTTTTTAAGGTAACGATATCACCAATGATGCGTGGGCGATAAATGCTGTCTTTTTCTAAATAATACACGTTACCCAAATCTAAGGTATCGACTAAATCAAAGTTAGTGGAGTCACTCAGGTCGTAATTTGGGTTAATGTAAATGGATTTTAAATCATAAACAGCAAGCGCTTTATCCTTCAAGTTTTCCTTAATCTCTAGGTACACATTTACTGCTCCATTAAAGGTTGAATCGATTTCCCACAAGAAATAGTCTTGATTAAAATAGAAGTAACCAGAATCTTTTAAAATGGTATTTAAACGGTTACGTTCTTCTTTTAATCGATTGAGGTTAAAACCATCACCACTTTGGATGAGGCTATTTGCTTTTTGTTCCCTGATGATTTCAGTTAATCGATTACTGTCGGTAGGGTAGTTCACTTCTTTTATGGTGTAGCGCTTCCCTAAAGTTATGGTATAATCAACTGCTGCTTTCTGTGCGTTCTTTTCTTTGTTTACTTCAGCTGTCACTTTCGGATAGAAATAGCCATTGTTGATTAATCGATTCTTGATTAAATCCACCGTTCGCTCAGGGTCTACTTGTTTCATCAATACAGGAGGTTCTCCAATTTTGTATTTTAAATTATACTTTAAACCTTTCTCCTTTTTGGGTTCATCGATTTGGTTATAGAGCCATAATTTTATCCTAAAAGCGCCAAATGCAGTAGAGTTGGGTTCAGGCTTTATCACAGATGATACTTCGCTTTCAATGTCTTCCGCTTTTTTGCCGTCAATTTTTGCAGTGGCACCGGTGTACAAAACTTCTTCAGGTTGGAGGTGCTTGGTGTTGTTGCAACCCACCAAAATGAGCGCTGCAAAAAGTGTACTCCAAAAAAGCAACTGTTTACTCTTCATCACGCTCTAGTTTTAATTCTTCTGGTTTACGAAATAATTCTTTTGCAGTATCATAGTCACGGTTATAAATCAAGGAAACACCAGTTTCTACGATATCACCTTCAAGCACTCCCTCAAACCGGTTATCCCGATAAAGTTTTGCTTTGTAACGACCGTCTGGCGTAATCATATATTCTATGCTGACATCTCCTGCAAAATCACTGATGGTATTTTTCTGTGCTCTTTCACCTTCCAAGTCCAAGTCGCCGCCCACCTTTACGGCAATACGATCGTTCAAAAAGGATTTGCTCACCGCGAGGTTCAGTTCTGTTCTTCCTTCAAAGTCTCCTTGCTCTGCATTGTAGCCCTCGTAGCTATCTAAATTGAGCTCCAAATTAACGCCTTTGATGTATTTGTCCGAGAGACGATTCAATTGTTGATTCATGATTTTACTCACCGAACTACGAGCCATATTTGCGCCATCACTCTGGTTGGTAAAGTTGCCGGTGGAGATAAATCGATTGAGAATTATTAGGGTGAACACCTGCTTATTCAGTTCGTTTTCTGATTGATTCAATTCTTGTAATTTGGCGTAAACCAATCCATTCAATGCGCCTTTTTTGTCTTCCTCGAGATCAATATCAAAAGAAATGGTAGGGCTCATGAGTGCATCATCCATGTTTAAAGAAACTAAAAACGGAAGTTGTTCTTGATAGGCTAATCGTTCTGACTCGGATAGCGACCCACTTTGATTACTCAGCAAATCGATTGGAGAAGTTTTTACCTCATAAATTGCTGAAATATCTAAATCCGCCTTGAGGGGATCTCCAGTCCAAGTAATGGAGCTTCCCTGTTCGATTAAAAAGTCTCTTTTCACTAAATCATAAAGCGTGAGGTTATATTTCCCTTCGTTAATAGTATAGCGGCCTGTTAGGCTGATATTACCACTTGGGTCAATTTGACTATTCAGCGTACCGCCACCTTTTAAGGTGAGCTTATCTCCCGCAATTGGATCGATGATAATATTGAGGTTGGTTGATTCATCAATTTCGATTTGCGAAACTACATCTATCCCTGTAATATCTGCTTTAACAGTATCTGTTCTCTTTTCACGACTAAAAATATCCGACAAACTCTGGTCTTTATCCACAAATACAATTACTCCTTCCTGACTGACTTTTGATGGGTCGGACTCAGGAAGCACAAAGGTAAAGTCCGTTCCTTTATTGAGTTTAAGCTTTGCATTTACAATGGGTTTATTGATATCACCCTTTAAGGTAATATCACTGCTGAACAGAACCTTCCCATAGAATAAGTCATTTTTGTCTTCTTTGGTCGTATTTAATGCTTGGAAGTTTTTGCTTTTGATGGTCATGTCAAATGCGATATTATCAAAATCATCAAACGAAATTCTGCCACCAATTTTAAAGTTATTACCTACACTATCTTGTACGGTAAACTGTTTGAATTCTAGCTTTTCATTTGCAATTTCAATACGTTCGTTTTTTAGGGTGTATTTGGTGTTCAGATAGGGAGAGTAAAATTTAACATTGGAAAAATTCAGCATCCCCGAAATGTCGGGCTCGTCAATTGTTCCCTGAATATCAAAATTTCCAGACAAGTTTCCTGATGAGCGTTTGACTTGTCCCTCCGTAAAAGCTGCAATTGAAGGAATACTCAATTGCTTAATGCG
>CBFHLF010000086.1:0-9753 GCA_965656555.1 uncultured Acidiluteibacter sp.
TGTATATATCCTTAATAAAGTAATTATAGATACTGATTAAAATCAGCAAACAATAAAGAAAATTATTAAAATTGTTGATATTACATCATTAGTTGAATCTAGGATACGGTTGGATAGAAAACAAGAAATTTTAGAACTAACGTTGACCTCATCCAAAACTGTTTTATGGGATCTTGAGGTCTCTTCAGGAAACGCTGTTTGGAGAAATATAAAAGAAGTAACAGGATTTGATGAAGAAACACTTTTAGTTACAAAGGAGTTATTTAAAGAATTTGTACATCCTGAAGATTATCAATTTGTTAGAGAATCTATTAGAGAAGTTATTCGCTTAAAAGAATCTTATGCAATTGATTTTAGATTAATTAAAAAAGATGGTGAAGTAGTTTGGATTAATTCTAGAGGTGAAGTAAAACTTGATAAAGAGGGAAATCCAACAAATATTTACGGTGTAATGCAAGATATTACACAAAATAAAGAGTATGAAACAGCGTTAGAGCTATCTGAGCTTAAATATAAGCAGCTTTTTGAAAGAAACTTACTCGGTATATATCGCACAACTTTTGATGGGCGTGTAATAGATTGTAATCCTGCTTTTGCAAAAATATTAGGCTATGATTCTCCAGAAGAAATGTTTTCATACGATAATGGTTTTCATTTTTATGCTGATAAAAAAACAAGAGAAAATCTTTTAAAGCAATTAATTGAAGATAAAACGATACTTTCTAAACGTATTGTACTTCTTAAAAAAGACAGAACACGAATTCATATTTTATTAAGTGCTTCAGTTATTTATAACTCCGAAAACAAAATTGATTATATAGAAGGTAATATAATTGATATTAATGACTTAGTTGAGGCTGAAGAGAATTTGGAGATAAGTAGGCAACAATACAAAGATCTTATAGATCAATCTAGTTTTGGAATTTTAATTTTATTTGAAGGAAAAGTTCAATTTATTAATTCTAAGGGATTAAATATTTTACAATACGAAGTAGAGTCAGAAGTTTTACATAAAAATTTAGAGGAAGTAATTAGTTTAGAAGATAATCAATTATTATCTGATATTGATTATGTTAGTGACGGTAATTTATTGAGTACCCAAGATAGAATAATTATCACCCGCGAAAATAAGCGCCTCAATGTTGAAACTAGGATTAATACAATTTATTACAATGAAAAAGATTGTATTCTAGTTACATTTATTGATGTTACTTCAAAAAAACAAATAGAAGAGGAGAAGAAGCGAGCTGAGTTGGCAGAAACTTCTAATGCACTTTTAAAGGCTGAAATACAGGAAAGAATAAAAGTAGAAAATCAATTAACTTTAGCTCAATCATATACCAACGGTATTATAGAAAGTTCTATTGATATGATTTATACTGCAGGTATTAATGGGAATATAAATGAATTTAATACTGCAGCATCGCAAGAATTTAAATACAAGAAAAATGAAATAATTGGGCAAAGTTTAAATGTACTTTTTGCAAATGAAAAAGAATGCAATACCGTTATTGGTGAATTAGAAGAGAATGGTCAATTTGTTGGAGAGGTCGTTAGTAAACGAAAAGATGAATCCTTATTTATAAGTTACTTATCTGTTTCATACTTATTTAATACTAAAGGAATTGTGATGGGTATTATGGCCATTAGTAGAGATATTACGGAATTAAAATTAGCAGAAGAAGAACTAAAAAAGAGCGAGGAAATAAATAAACTTCAAGCAGCAAAACTAGAAACTATTATAGAAAGTAGTTCTCATTACTTTTTTACGCTTGATAAACATCAAAGAGTGGTGTCTTTTAACTCAAATTTTCAGCATGACATTGAATCTTTAACTAAAAAACAAATAAAAGTAAATAGTAACTTTTTTACAGTAATGAATATTACTGACCCAAAAGAGAAAGCTAAGTGGCATCGTTATTTTAAAATAGGATTTGCTGGAGAACACTTTCATTTTGAAAATGAACATAAAGACCTTTCAGGAAATTCTCATTTTAGAGAGGTATTTATCAACCCTATTAAAAAGGAAGATGGCCAAATAGATGAACTTTCTTTTATTGGAAGAGATATAACAGAGAAAAAAATAGCTGATAAGAACTTAAAAGACTCATTAAAACAAAAAGAAATTTTATTAAAAGAAGTTCACCATCGAGTAAAAAATAATATGCAGGTAATTTCAAGTATATTAAATTTACAAAGTGCTTATGTAAAAGATGTAAATACTCTACAAATTTTGAAAGAAAGTCAGAATAGAATTAAGTCTATGGCTTTTATTCATGAAAGTTTATATACAAATGATGACTTTTCTCGAATAGATTTTTCAGAGTACATAACAAATCTTGTTAGAAATCTATTTAGAACCTATGACGTATTTGATGATAATATATCCTTAGACCTTAAGATTGATAAGATTTATTTAGATTTAGATGCAGCTATTCCTTGTGGTTTGATTGTAAATGAATTAATATCAAATTCTTTAAAGTATGCTTTTGATGTTAATTCTGTTGGAATTATAAAGATAATGTTAACTTTGGAAAACGATTTAGTAGTCTTATCAATCGGAGATAATGGAAAGGGGATACCTAAAGACTTAGATATTGAAAAAACAGAAACCTTAGGTTTACAGTTAATTTCTAGTCTGGTAGAACAACTTGAGGGAGAAATTATCTTAGATAGAGATAATGGTACTAATTTCATTATAAAGTTTAAAATGGTTTAATTGAAAATAGTTAAATTATGTCTAAAGTAAAAATATTAGTTGTTGAAGATGAGGCTATTGTAGCTCGAGATATTAAGGTTTGCCTAAATAAAATAGGGTATGACGTACTGGGCTCTTATTCTTCAGGAGAAAAGGCTTTAGAGGCTATTGAAACTAACAAACCAGAATTAATCTTAATGGATATTATGCTTAAGGGTAAAATGTCCGGCATCGAAACTTCTGCAGTAGTTAAAGAAAAATATGGCATTCCTGTAGTTTTTCTCACAGCTTACGCCGATGAAAAAACGATCGGAAAAGCAAAAGTTACAGAACCTTATGGATATATAATAAAGCCATTTAAAGAAATTGATTTAAGAACTTCTATTGAGATGGCTCTCTACAAGTTTAAAAAAGAAAAGGAAAAAGAGCAAAGTACTCAAGATAGAATAGAGGTACTTTATTCTATGGGTTCAAAAAGCAGTGATTTTATCTACGTAAAATCTAATTCTAGATTGATTAAGGTTTTAAATTCTGATATTCAGTATGTAGAAGCTCTTAAAGATTATGTGATTATTCATACAAAAGAAGAAAAGTATACTATACATTCTACGATGAAAGATATCGCTAAGAAATTACCTGAAAATGAATTTTTACGTGTTCATCGATCATTTATTGTTAATTTAAAAAGCATTAAAGCTATCGAACTCCCTAATCTTGTTTTAGAAGAATCCGATGTTACCTTACCTATTGGTGGATCGTATAAAGAGAATTTATTCGATAAATTGAATTTGATTTAATAACAAGAATAGTAGCGATTTAGATCAACCTCAGGGTGTATTTTACCTTTATTTTCTAAGTAGTTTACGAACTCTTCTCCTAGTTTAGGAGCCATAAACAAACCCCTCGATCCCATTCCGTTAAATAAATGCACATTTAAATATTTTGGATGTGTTCCGATTAAAGGTCTTCTATCTTTTACAGCGGGCCTTATTCCCACAATGTGATCAATTACTTTATAATTACAGTTAATCAATTCCTCTAAATTTTTTAGCAATTCAATTCTTTTGTTTTCAGTAGGAGTTAAGCTTAAATCTTTCCAATTATAGGTTGCTCCTATTTTGTATTTATTATCGCCAATTGGAAGAATAAATATTTTTTTATTGAAGATGTATTCATCATTTAAAGCATCACTTTCAATTACCAACAACTCGCCTTTTACCATACTCAATGGAATCCAATCAAAAAATGGGCTTTTATATGATTGGTAACCATCGCAAAAAATAATTTCTTTCGCAACAATATCTTTGTACTTTACATCCGTGTCAGATACCTTTATTTCCGAATAATCGACTTGTTCATATTGCAATACATTTTGATTAATTAAGAAGTTTTTATATGCTGTAAGTAGTATTTCAGTATCAATCCAACCGGTATCTTTTACTGCTCCTCCTTTAAACCTATCAGCATGAAGGAATTTATATTTTGTTAAATCTTCTAACTCACTAGTTATGAAATTATTGATTCCTTCTATTTTGCTTCTTTTTTTCCAAAATAATTCTTCATCTTCAGAAGAAATTAGTTTTAATATGGTCTTATTAATAACAAAAGATGCCCCAGTAGCTTTTTCTAGAGAATGGTAAAAAGAGGCATTGAACGGAATAAACTCTTCGGCTCGCCATGTTTTAGTAAGTCTTTTTAACACTAATGGATTAATAAGTCCTGCTGCTACTTTGGTGCTTGATGTCTTGTGATTGTCATCTATAACTCTTACATTATATCCCTTATTTATAAGTTGATAGCTTAATACTGTTCCTGCTATTCCTTGGCCAATAATTAAAAAGTCGACGGTGTATTTCATAGATTTTTCAAAACTAGTTATTTCAACTAATGGGGAATTAAAAATTACTAATTTTGTTACCTAATTTAAAGGAAATGGATTTAAACATCATCTTAGGTATTATTGGTCCTAACCAAATTATTATCATCTTAGTTATAGTTGTTTTATTGTTTGGTGCAAAGAAGATTCCGGAACTGATGAAAGGAGTTGGAAAAGGCATTAAAGAGTTTAAAGATGCAACCAATAAAGAAGAAGAAGAAAAGAAAGAAGACCATAAATAACCATATTTAATCGTATTGCAGTTGAATAATTACACCGCTCTTTCGGCGATCAAAGTAGATTTAGAGAAGGGAATAATTTCTTGTGAACAATTAGTAAATAATTACTTAGAGAAAATTAATACCCACACGGAATTAAATGCTTTTTTAGAAACGTTTGATACTTCGGCTATTGATCAGGCTCGAAAAGTTGATGAGAAAATCGCATCCAATACGGCTGGTCGATTGGCGGGAATGGTTATTGGAATTAAAGATAACATTGTATACAATGGCCATCATGTTTCTGCATCATCAAAAATGTTGGAAAATTTTGAATCTCTTTTTTCTGCAACTGTAGTAGAACGTTTACTGGCAGAAGATGCGATTATAATCGGTCGATTAAATTGTGATGAATTTGCAATGGGTTCTTCCACAGAAAACTCTGCTTTTGGAGTTACAAAAAATGCATTAAATCTTGATTATGTTCCTGGTGGTTCTTCAGGTGGTTCAGCTGTTGCTGTTCAGGCTGGTTTATGTCTTGCCACTTTGGGCACTGATACCGGAGGTTCAATTCGCCAACCTGCTTCGTATTGCGGTGTTGTAGGTCTTAAGCCTACATATGGTCGTGTTTCTAGAAACGGACTAATCGCTTTTGCATCAACTTTCGACCAAATAGGACCTTTCACAAACAATATTGAGGATGCCGCATTGATAACGGAAATAATTTCAGGACATGATACCATGGATAGTACAACTTCAAGAAATGAAGTGCCTGAGTTATTTAATGCAGTAATTAATACCTCAAAAGAGAAGAAATATCGAATTGCTTATATAGAAGATTGTCTCGAGCATAAAGGATTAAATAGTGAAGTGCGCGACACCATCACTGATGTAATTTCATCGCTTAAAGCTGATGGACATACAGTAGAACCAATATCCTTTCCTTTTTTGGATTACATGGTGCCCACCTATTATGTATTAACTACGGCTGAAGCTTCTTCTAACTTAGCTCGATACGATGGTGTGCATTTTGGTTATAGAAGCCCTAATGCGAAAAACCTAGAAGAAACTTATGTTTATTCTAGGTCTGAAGGTTTTGGAGAAGAAGTAAAGCGTAGAATAATGCTAGGTACATACGTACTTAGTGCTGGATACTACGATGCTTATTATGCTAAAGCTCAAAAGGTAAGAAGAGTATTGAAAGATAAAACTAATGAGCTTTTTAAAGACTTTGATTTTATTTTATCACCAACTACAACTAACTCTGCATTTAAAATCGGTCAAAAGAGTGATGATCCGATTGAGATGTATTTAGAAGACATTTTTACGGTTCAAGCTAACTTAGTGGGCACGCCTGCTATTTCCATCCCAATTGGCAAAACGTCTAACGATATGCCTTTTGGTCTTCAGCTGATGGCAGATGCCTTTAATGAAAAGGCACTACTTGAATTTAGTGCAGTTTTAATGAACAAATAGACGTGGATAATTGAGCAGTATATGCTGTCAATAGAATCTGCTGTTTTTTCAATTTTGTACACCAAAACTAAAACGCAAACGTTCTAGTTAAAACAATATCCACTTACTATGCCCAAAGGAATTTTTCTTATTGCTCTATTGTTTCTTTTCAATGAATCATTTGCACAAATTGACTCTAATAGAATTCTTACTGAAAAGGATTCTGTATTCATCCTTTCGTCTGATGATGAAGTATTGAATATGATAGATAGTATTATCGCTGCAAAATTTAATGCTCAATTCTCTTTAGATTCTTCTTTCTTTCCAAATTTATTAGACTCTTCTTCTTATCAATCAAAAGTAGATGATTTGGCGGATTCTATTGTTATACAACGATTAGAGTTACTGGATAGAAATACACCTTTCGATTTAACATATAATACTTATGTTAAGTCATTTATAAAACTTTACGCCGAAAGAAGGAGAACTTTAACGAGTAATATGCTTGGGTTGGCCCCATTCTATTTTCCAATGTTTGAAGAGGTACTCGATCGTTACGATATGCCTTTAGAGTTGAAGTATTTAGCTATTGTTGAATCTGCATTGAATCCTCAAGCAAAAAGCCGTGTTGGAGCTATGGGCTTATGGCAGTTTATGTATAGAACGGGAAAAATGTATGATTTAAACATTACATCTTATTATGATGAACGGATGGATCCCTATAAATCTACTGTAGCAGCATGTGAATTTATGACCGATATGTATAAAATGTACGGTGATTGGAATTTAGTATTAGCTGCTTATAATTCAGGTGCTGGAAATGTGAATAAAGCTATTCGTCGTTCAGGAGGAAAGAAAGACTATTGGAAAATTATTAATTATTTGCCACGTGAAACAAGAGGATATGTACCTGCTTTTATTGCTGTCAATTATATTATGAATTATTCTGCGGAACATGGTATATTCCCTACTAATCCTCAATACCCTTGTATTAAATACGATACAGTTCATATAACAAGAGGAATCCAGTTTATTGAATTGGCAGATTATTTAGAAATGGAGATAAAAGATATTGAATATTTTAATCCAATGTATAAATCTTCACTAATTCCTCCATCGGATAAACCTTTACCTCTGTGTTTACCATCAGATGTGATTGGCTTATACTTAACGAATGAAAATAGTATTTATGATGATATAGCACGAAAGAATGCTGCTGATAGTATTCAGCTTGCTAAGGAAGTGGAAAAGATCAAGAATGAATCTATGGTGATTCACCGTGTTAGAAGCGGAGAATACTTGGGTTATATCGCAAAAAAATATAATGTTAGCGTAAGTAATCTAATGAGTTGGAATAATATGAGGAGTACACGTTTAAATCCTGGTGATCGTCTGACTATTTATTCAAATGGTGCTATTCCAAAATCAGGTTCTGTTAAAAGTGAATCCTCTACTTTAGCCTCTTCTGATTATAAGTATCATATCATTCAGCCTGGTGATACGCTATGGGATATTGCTAAGAAGTACCAAGGAATTTCTGTCAATGATCTTAAGACAATCAACAATAATTTAAACTTTAAATACCTTAAGCCTGGAATGAAAATAAAAGTTCCTGTTGTAGGTTAATCTGTATTCTTTATGACACTTCGCCCATTCTTTTTATTATGTTGTATTACTTTTCTGCTATATAGTTGTGATGATGGCAAATCAAAAAGAACATTACCTGAGTCTAATGGTCGTTCAGGTGAATTGATTATAGTCATTGATACAACCTACGCTAATAATAAAACGGGTAGAGCATTAGAAGAGGTTTTCCTTGAAGAGCTATATGGGGTTCCTCGAAGTGAACCAATTTTTGAAGTGTCTACTGTTCCACCAAAGGGATTTACCTCGATGCTTAAAATGGTTAGAAATATTCTAGAATTGGATATTCGATCTACCAATAAAAGCGAAATAAAAATACAGCATGATGTTTTTGCAAGTGATCAGTTAATCGTAACAATCGCTGCTAAAAATGATAAGGAAGCAGCTGGTATTTTGATTAAGAATAAAGCGAAATTACAGGGACTATTTAATCAAGAGGAACTCAAACGAACGAGAAAACGACTAATGCTTAATGTTGATAAAGAATTACAAGCACAGCTTTTTTCTAAGCATGATGTCACTGTCTCCTTTCCAAAAGAGTATTTCTTGTCCATCGATACTTCAGATTTCTTTTTTCTACGGAAGAATAAAGTAGTTGGAGAACATCAAATATTGCAAGGGTTAATGGTTTATCAATATCCATATACAACAGATTCTAATTTAATAGCTGTGAATATAGTGGATAGTATGGAGCACTTTATACAGCATATAAAGGGCAAGCCTAAAGGGTTTATGCAAGTTGAACGTCAATATCCTGTTTTAAGCGAAGAGGTATCTATCAATGATAGCTATGCTGTCGAATTAAGTGGATTATGGCGAATGGAAGGTATTTTTATGGGAGGCTCATTTTTTAACTACACGACGGTTCATCCCAATGGTGATTTGGTAGTTGGTGTATATGGGTTCGTTTATGCCCCTAAATTTAGCCATAGAGAGTATTTGAGAGAGCTTAAAAGTCTTGCTAATACAATTAGGTTTAGAACTAAGTAAAAACGTTTAAAAGCCTTATTTAAGAGAACACCGTTTCTAAAACGTCTTGTGATTTTAACTCCCTGAATCCATCCAAATGGATTCGGTAGTATAATACTATTGAGCGGAGCGTACTTCGCCTTAGCCGATTTCCTATTTTTGTTTCGTTTATACGGTGGATAGGTGTTGTCGATAGCAAGTAGATGGCTTCAGCAATTTCTCCGTTAACATTTTGTTCTTCATTTGGGAGGTATGGCTGGTATGAACCTTCCAGTAAATGAAACCCCATTCCTTTTTTCCAAGTACCTTGTGGATAGAAGCCTAGATACTTGCTCATTTTTATCAAAAAGTACAAGTGAAAATTTGGTTCAAATTCAGGTGTTTCATCAAAATACGATAGATGTGATTCTAAAAATTCATATAGATCAACATTTGCTGTTTCTTCTTGTATAGAATAATATAGTACTTCGTTCAAAAATTGAATTACGGTTCCTTTCATCCAATCGGTGTAGAATGATCGATAGGCAACATTCAATCGTGCATTTTTAATTCTTCCAAGTTTATTGTTTCCATGTTGCATGGTTTCAACGATTATTTGATTTAATCCTTGAAATGTGGCAACTCTATTACCCTTTTTAGAAACACTAACGATAAAGGATTGCAGTCCATCTGATTTTGTAAATAGCTTAATTATGAGTGAATTATCATTGTACTTGGTTGTTTTAAGTACAATCGCTTCTGTTTTTTTATGCATCTTAATTGATGAACAGAAGTTTACTGACATTGGTTTTTAAATTTCCTTGTCCATCACCTGACGAACTTAAGACTAGATAGACACCGGTTGCGACTCTTTGACCATTAATGTTGGTGCCATCCCATATAGCTTGTCCTCC
>CBFHLF010000087.1:0-9401 GCA_965656555.1 uncultured Acidiluteibacter sp.
AGATATAGGCATCCGAGTAGAAAAAGTAGTAGATTAACACAATGGGTAAAAAAGTCAATCAAGAAAAAAATAAACAGAAAAAAAGTGTTTGGTTTTGGGTGCTTTTATTCTGGTGTGCTGTACTTATACCTATTGGTGCATTTACATTTATCATTTATGGCACTGCTCATGAGTGGTTTGGAGAGCTCCCAAGTTTTGAAGAACTAGAAAACCCTAAAAGTAATTTGGCGTCGGAGGTTTACACTTCTGATGGAAAGGTATTAGGAAAGTACTTCTACCAAAACCGAACCAATGCCAAATATGAAGAGTTAAGCCCTTACCTATCCCAAGCACTTATTGCCACCGAGGACGAGCGATACCATGAACACTCTGGTATCGACTTTAGGTCGCTAGGGCGTGTTTTTCTTGGTCTTATCACAGGTCAAACTGGTAGCACAGGAGGCGGATCTACAGTCACTCAGCAGCTAGCAAAAAACTTATTTCCACGAACAGAGTTGACAAAGTTTCAGCTCGTAATGCGAAAATTCAAAGAATGGGTAATTGCCGTTCGCCTAGAAAGGCAATACACCAAGGAAGAGATTATAGCGATGTATTATAATACCTTCGACTTTGTGAACAACGCAGTAGGTATCAATTCTGCAGCGACCGTATATTTTAATAAAAAACCGATAGATCTAGACATCACTGAATCTGCCATGCTGGTAGGAATGCTTAAAAACCCGGCGCTTTTTAACCCACTCCGTTTTGAAGATACAACTATCCACAGGAGGAATGTTGTTTTAGCACAAATGATGCGAGCAGAGCTGATCGATAGACCTGCATTTGATTCCTTAAGGACTCGCCCTCTTGGAATAGAGTTTCAACGCGTAGACCACAAAGAAGGAATTGCTCCATATTTCAGAGAAATACTGCGTGCAGATCTAAGAAATATATTCAACGAGGTAGACTCAGCCACTGGTGAATTTAAGTATCGGAAAGCAAATGGTAAGCCCTACAACATCTATAAAGATGGGTTACGAATTTACACCACTATAAATTACGACATGCAGCAATATGCTGAATGGGCAATGACGAAACATCTTGGAGGTGAGTTACAAGAGGACTTTTTCAACGACTTAAAAAAGAAAAAGAAAAACCCTTTTGATTGGAGAGTTACCGACAAACAAGTGGATCAGATTTTAAATGCTGCCATGCGCAGAACTGACCGATATAATGTATTGGTAGGTGTGCAATGTGGCAATTGTGGAAGACGCGGAAAGTATGTAAACGAAATTACAGAAGATGGTGTCCAGTACTTTGAGTGCTCTGCAGAAGATTGCCTACATAAAAGAAGAGTGACCCCAAAGGATTCGATAACGTCTATCTTTAACACCCCAGTTCCAATGACTGTATTCTCATGGAATGGAGAGATTGATACTGTGCTTTCGCCTATGGATAGTATTCGATACTACAAAAGCTTCCTACAGAGTGGCTTAATGTCGATGGATCCAAACACAGGATACATAAAAGCTTGGGTGGGTGGAATTAATAGCAAGTTTTTTGCCTATGACCATGTCGCACAAAGTAAACGCCAAGTGGGATCTACCTTTAAACCATTCATGTATGCGGTAGCAATCGATGAAGGATACTCTCCTTGTTACGAAGTGCCAAATGTTCCTGTAGTATTTAAGAAAGGAGAATTCGGATTATTGAAAGATTGGGAACCTCAAAATAGTAATCCTAAAGATATCGGTTATAACGTAACACTCAAATACGGACTGGCAAATTCTATGAATACAGTTTCTTCCTTTTTAATGAAAAAGTTTGGTCCGAGTCGAGTGGTAAAAATGGCAAGAAACTTAGGCATCAAAAGCCACTTAGATCCTGTGCCTTCTTTAGTGCTTGGAGTGGCAGATTTATCGGTTTATGAAATGGTGGGCGCTTTTGGAACATTTGCGAACAAAGGAATCTTTACAGAGCCGGTTTACTTAACACGGATAGAAGATAAAGACGGAAACATCATCAAGGAATTTATTCCTGAAACCAAAGAAGTAATTAGCGAAGAGACCGCTTATACCATGGTAAGTTTACTAGAAGGAGTTACTTCTTATAATTACAACAAAGATAAAGGGAAAAAGACGGCTGGAACCGGTGTCCGTTTAAGATTTGACAGCAGAGAATATGGCGGATTTAAAGGCCCAATTGCAGGAAAAACAGGAACCACACAAAATAATTCTGACGGATGGTTTATCGGAATGATGCCTAACTTAGTGACCGGAGTTTGGGTAGGAGCTGAAGATAGAAGTGTGCGATTCTCTGGAACAGCATTTGGGCAAGGAGCAAATATGGCCTTACCTATTTGGGGTTATTATATGAAAAAAGTGGTGGCTGATACTACCCTAGGTGTAAAAAATAATGCTTTTGAAAAGCCGCAGAATGAGCTGCGGGTTAACCTTAACTGCGATGAAATATCCAACGGGGTTAATTTTAATACTAATAATTCAGAACCTGATTTTAATAACTGATGAAAAAAGTTGTAGCAAATGCCGAAGAGGCAATCAAAGGAATTGAAAGTGGAATGACGTTAATGTTGGGAGGATTCGGTTTATGCGGAATCCCTGAGAAGTGTATCGAAGCACTTTCTAAACAGCAGATATCTAACCTTACTTGCATTTCTAATAACGCAGGAGTCGATGATTTTGGACTAGGATTTCTACTTAAAAATAAGCAGATCAAAAAGATGATTTCTTCCTATGTAGGAGAAAATGATGAATTTGAACGTCAGATGCTCAGTGGTGAGTTAGAAGTTGAACTCACACCACAAGGGACATTGGCAGAGAAATGCAGAGCAGGCGGTGCAGGAATTCCTGCATTCTACACTCCGGCAGGCTTTGGAACAGAAATCGCTGAAGGAAAAGAAACCAAAGAATATGATGGTAAAATGTACATCTTGGAAGAAAGCTTGGTAGCTGACTTTGCCATTGTAAAAGCCTGGAAGGGAGACACGAAAGGGAACTTAGTTTTTAAAGGAACGGCTAGAAACTTTAATCCTGTAATGGCTACTGCAGGTAAAATAACCATTGCAGAAGTAGAGCATTTAGTTGAGCCAGGAGAGCTTCACCCTAATGAGATCCATACGCCGGGCATATTTGTACACCGAATATTTGAAGGGAAAGATTATGAAAAACGAATTGAACAACGAACTATTTCTGAGAAATAGTTTAATATAACAATTAGGTTAATGTAGCAATAGAATGAATTGCTTCGCAAATCATTTAATGTAACAATTACTTTAATGTAGCAATTTAACAATGGAATGCATTGCTGCGCAAATCATTAATTAGATAGTTGCTATATTGGTGAATTAGCACATTGACAAATAGATGCATTGGTAAGTTAAAAAAATTAATATATTAAACATATGTTAGATAAAAACGGAATAGCAAAACGTATAGCACAAGAATTAGAAGATGGTTTCTATGTAAACTTAGGAATTGGAATACCAACATTGGTGGCTAATTATATCCCTGAAGGAATAGACGTAACGCTGCAGTCTGAAAATGGATTACTAGGTATGGGTCCATTTCCAACGGAAGAAAATGTGGACGCTGATTTAATCAATGCAGGAAAACAGACCATTACCACCCTTCCGGGCTCCGTATTTTTTGACTCTGCAATGAGCTTTGCCATGATTAGAGGAGGAAAAGTACAGCTAACGGTATTAGGTGCTATGGAAGTTTCTGAAACAGGAGATATCGCCAACTGGAAGATTCCGGGTAAGATGGTAAAAGGTATGGGTGGCGCTATGGATTTAGTTGCCTCTGCTGACAATATTATCGTAGCTATGATGCATGCCAATAAAGCTGGACAATCCAAATTATTAAAAAAATGTAGCTTACCACTTACTGGAGTTGGCTGCGTAAAGAAAATTGTGACAAACCTAGCAGTAATAGATGTTACTGACAGAGGGTTTGAGCTAAAAGAAAGAGCTCCCGGCGTAACCGTGGATGAAATTGTTTCTTTGACAGAAGGCACACTAATCGTGGAAGGAGATATTCCTGAGATGAATGTGTAGATATACTATATGCACTCAACTCTCTATAATTAGATTACTTTCGTAATTCCTAAGTAAATTGTACTTCAAATACAAAAAATGATCAAAACCTTATCCATACTAATTCCTGCTTATAACGAAGAGCGAACCATTCACCTCATTTTGGATCGTGTAAGGGATGTACAATTACTAAACAACATTAAAAAGGAGATCATTATCGTAAATGACTGCTCCTCGGACAATACAGTTGGTGCTTTAGAGGAGTATATGGCAAAAAATCCAGAAATGGGAATTCAGCTTTTCAGCCAAGAAAAAAACCAAGGAAAGGGAGCTGCCATTCATAAGGCTATCTCACTAGCAACAGGAGACTTTTTAATTGTGCAAGATGCCGACTTAGAATATGACCCAAGAGAATACAACGACCTATTGAAGCCGGTAGTAGAAGGAAACGCAGACGTGGTATATGGCTCTAGATTTATGGGAGGCAACCCACATCGAATCCTCTTCTTCTGGCATTCCATTGGCAATAAATTTTTAACCCAACTATCAAACATGTTTACCAATCTGAACTTAACCGATATGGAAACATGTTATAAATTGATAAAAACGGACATTGCCCAATCGCTAAAATTAAAAGAAAATCGATTTGGGTTTGAACCTGAACTGACCGCAAAGCTATCTCGAATTCCCAATATTCGTATCTACGAAGTGGGTATTTCTTATTACGGAAGAACCTATGAAGAAGGTAAAAAAATAGGTTGGAGAGACGGTTTTAGAGCCATTTATTGTATTATTAAGTATCGGTTTAGTAGGTGATAACTAAATTAAAGTCGCACATATTTGGATTACAAAACTCAAAAATGAACAAAAACGTATATTCGCACTCATGAAGAAAATAGTCACTTCGCTAGCTTTTATAATTGTAAGTCTCTCTATTCTGGCAGTTTTTGGGTGGATGAGCGTAAATATATCAAAAGGCAAAAAGGATTTTGGCGTCTTGAATGAACCGATAAAATATATGTACTCTTTCTTGGATCAGTTCAAAGAATCAGTGGAAGAAGTGAAGAAGCTATCGCCAACCTTCATGCCTATATGGTCAGAGGTAAACCCAATCAATAAGCTTGAAAAGGATTTAAACATATTAGTCTCATACTCTGAGTCAGCAAGTCAGAGGACAGTAGCTATAAAAAACCTAAAAACTGATGCAATAACCTTCAAGTGGGAAATCAAAGAAAAGGCAAATGAATGGGATAGAATAGTAAACCCATATATGTTCCCAAATAAGGATCTTATCTATTTTTACACTGATAAAACAGGTCTAAGAAAAATTGATTCATTAGGGAATATCAAATGGAGTCAAGATAGTATTTTGGCACATCACTCTCTTAATCCCGATAGCTTAGGTAATATGTGGGTGTGCAGTAAGAGACCTCCAAGAGGGGAAGCAACGGGGATGTACCATATCGATAGGAAAGATGTGTATTACGATGATGATTATATCACAAATGTGGATGCTACCACAGGAAAAATTTTATTTAACCAATCGGTTACCTCTATTTTAAAGGCAAATGGTTTAGAGTCTTATCTTTTACAAGCATCAACAATTACTGACCCGATCCACTTAAATGATGTGGAACCTGCACTAAAAACAACTAAATATTACAGTGAAGGTGATGTATTTCTAAGCATAAAACAATCATGTATTATTTTACATTACAGACCATCATCAAATAAAGTACTAAAAGTAATTGAAGGTCCTTTTTCCGGACAGCACGATGTTGACTTCTTTAATGATTCTGTTTTGACGATTTTTAATAATAATGCATACACTGATTGGAAGTACGCCTCCAAAAATAAACCAAAGAACAAACCTGTTAATGCAGGAAAATTCAATTCCAACATTGCTCAATATAACTTTAAAGATCAACAGGTTAAAATTATCGAAAAAACTACCTTCGATGAAAATGGTATTTTTACAACTACCGAAGGTTTACATGATTACATCAATGACTCTACTTACTTTGTTGAAGAGCAAAATGTAGGATATTATTGGGTGATTCAAAATGAGGAAGTATTGTATAAAAATGTTTTCAAATCACAACATGATGGACACTGCCACTTACCAAATTGGGCAAGAATAATTAAAGACTAATGGAATTATTATACATTGGCCCGGGGATGGGCATCGGAAGTATTGTATTGATTTTTATCATAGCAGGTATAGTACTAGCAGCATTTGGATATATCATTTGGCATAAAGTCAAAACGCTATTCAAAAAGAAGAAATAAGCGTGATTATCTATTTTCTAGTTCTTACCGTTAGCTTCTTTTTATTAGCGCTATTCTTAAAGTACTTCCGCAGCCATTTTCACAAATTAGCGGAGAACAGTTTACGATTGGTAGACTCTTTACTGCTTAAGATTGACGAAGAAGAGAAGGTTAAATTAGTACAGAAGCAAAATAATTTGCTAATACTAGCCCTGCTGAAAGTAGCTATTATTGCTATAACATCAGTACTTATCGGTAGCATACCGATTTATCTATATCTTGTATTTTCTGACGTTTCATATAGCGAAATTAGCTTTACATCAATAGAAGCAATTATTGCCATTTCTATAGGGTCTACACTAGGATTTCTTTTACCAATTAATAAGACTAAAACGGAAGGGTATTCCGAGTTATCGCAATTGCTGCACAGACTTGTTTTAAATAACTATGCCATTGCTTACCAACTTTTTAAATTAGACTTAAAACGATTAACGAAAAACACAAAACCGGTAGAGCGCCCCTTTTTAATTGTATCAGGCTTAGCCAGAGCAGGAACAACTAGCGTAATGAATAAGCTCTCAGAAAGCGCATACTACACCTCTCTGAACTATGCAAACATGCCATTCATCACTTCTCCAAATAGCTGGAAAAAGTTTTACTCCCCAAATGAAGGTAAAAAGAAAGAACGGAGCCACAAAGATGGAATTCAAATTGGTTTAGCATCCAATGAGGCATTGGAAGAGTATTTTTTCAAAATGCTTCTAAATGACTCTTTTATTTCAGATAAGTCGTTAAACAAGCACAAAATTTCACCGACACAGTATAAAGATTACATCAACTACCAACAAGTGATACTAAATGGTGATGATAAATATTATTTAGCCAAAAACAACAATTTTGCACTGAGGTATCAGTCTATTCGAGAATACAATACCGATTTTGTAATTGTGTTTATGTTCAGAGATCCCGTTTCTCACGCTGCTTCACTCCTTGAAAAACATAAAGAATTTAGTCTGTTGCAAACAAAAGATGATTTTGTATTGGAATACATGAATTGGCTTGGCCATCATGAGTTTGGAATAAATCAAAAGCCATTTCAATTTACCGATGATTCAGCTCCATATTCCAACGATAAAAACTCTATTGATTATTGGTTGCAGATTTGGATTAACTATTACACCTACTTACTTGAGGTAGAACGGCACAACACTCTATTTATAAATTATAGTGATTACTGCGATTACCCTAATGAGGTTTTAAATAAAATACAGCATCTTCTAGGCCTTGAACCTTGCTTTACGGATTTACCTTCGTACAAGAACAAAAGAACATCAGTAGCGAATTGTTCGGAAACATTAAAGAGTAAAGCTTATTCCATTTTCAACCAGTTAAAAGAGATATCATCTTGAGGTTTCTATCTCAATATGTGTTGATAAACCGTTATATCCGAATTAAACAGACTCAGCTCTTTGGTATTGCATCAATTAATCGCTTGGTGTATTCTTTTAAGGATTCTCATAAATAACCTCAGCTAGTCCCATTTCATCAATTTTTCCTTGATTTATGCTATTCATGCAGTCTGATATACTCTACAACGAATAACTTCTCTTCTGACAATTAAAAATAATATTCCAATAGACAGTAATACTTTAAGGATCTCAAAATTCTCAAATCCAAAGACTGAACAAATACTGAATATCACACCTAAACAAGTTTGAACAATTTGTTAAGTTGAAGATATTATAACCTAGAAAACAGAGATTATGAAAGGAAGGAAATCTAGTGGTAAATAAAAAGAATAAAAGACCTAATTACTCTAAATAATAATTTAGTACAACGATCTACATCATAATACTAAATGAAATAGAATTTATTTTAAAATGAAATCTATTTTACAAAGTAATCAAAGACTTACCTTAAGCTTTGAATCCGGAAGTGTTTTAAGTCCCTCAATAACTTTATCAATATCATATTGAAAACCAAATGGGTAATTTGAAAGGTTATGGCTACTATTTAGTAGAATTAACCCATCAGTCGTTTTAATTTCCTCAACAATATCTAATTCTTTTACGGGTTTTGGAGGGTCCCAAGTTGGGTAATAAGTAGTACTATAATAAAAGAGATACTTAGACTCCATAGAGTAAATATCCTGCAGTCTATGACATCCTTTAATGCCCCAATAAAAGCTATCGCCAATTGTAAGCATCTTTGGTTTAAATGCATTTTCCTTCTGACGAACACCATATGTAAAGTATAAAAAGTCTGACGTGTCAATTCTACTCATTAAATTCAATGTAGTTTCTGTATCGCCATCTCCATTATCAAACTTTGAAACTGCACTGGAACTCACAAAAATTTTTGGTAGTGAGTTATTAAAATAGGCGTTTACATCATTCAATAGCTTTTCAATAGTGAAGTGAGCACCGTATCTGGTCCAATGAACGGAGGTCTTGCTATAAATAGGGTAAGAGGCGGTATCTATAATTGATTTGTAAAAGTTTAATAAATCCCAATATTCAATCTTATTATCATCTAGAGCTTTTAGATAGTTCTTGTAATCATTTGTAGGATTATTAAAAGAATATTTATCCGGAAGTTTATCTGCAAATATCTCTTCTTTTGATGGAGCAATTATTATTCTAAAGTATTTCCCCTTTTGCTCAAACAAATCGCTGAGCAACTTAAGTTTCTTAATAAAGATATTTAATGAGTCATTATCTAAATTATTAACGCAGCATCGTGCGTCTGACCAGCTCCAACTAAACAAATAACCATCTTTCCCTTTCAACAAATCACCCATATGGAATTCTCGAAATAACTGATAATCTAATTCATGCTGATACCTTACGATCTCAGGTCTGATCTTCATATTCTTCTTTAATAGCTCCTCTTGGTTCTCTTGCCATGATTTATTCTTCCATGCTTTCCAGGTCAATTTTACCGAATCAGCATATTCAGTTGTTCCTTTCAATGGCTCAAACTTTACATTAGGGGTATAAAATTGAACAGCAAAAGGAAGACACATCAAAAAGATAGTCAGAAATATTAAAACATATTCAAGCTTAAGTTTCATTAAAATCGATAATAAATAAATGGATTA
>CBFHLF010000087.1:9411-9671 GCA_965656555.1 uncultured Acidiluteibacter sp.
TAAAAACTGGGTAAAAAACCAAAGACGTAGTTCTATTTTTACCGATTACCTCTATAATTCCATTTAAAAAGTGGTTCATTTTTTTATTAATTGCCATGAAAGCAAAAAACACTCCTAAAGCCATTACTATTAATGCTTTCAATTTAATCGGCTCCGATAAACCTAACCCCGAAAAACTAAACATTTTACCTAAATAAAGTAATGCATCACTAAAAGACATAGAAAAGAAAACCCATCCAATTACTACGAGAAAGAACGTG
>CBFHLF010000088.1:0-9522 GCA_965656555.1 uncultured Acidiluteibacter sp.
TTAGAAGAGAAAGAGATTCAGATAAAAGAACTTAACGATAAGTACTTGAGGCTTTATTCTGAGTTTGATAATTATAGAAAAAGAACGCAAAAAGAGCGCATTGACTTAATTCAAACAGGCGGTGAAGATGTATTCAAACTTTTGCTTCCCATCATTGATGATTTTGAAAGAGCTCAAAAATCAATGGATGAAAAGGCTGATTTTGAAACGCTAAAAGAAGGAGTTGATTTAATTTATAACAAATTGATCAGTAGCCTTACTTCAAAAGGATTGAAACAAATGCCATCATCTGTTGGAGAAAAGTTTGACAGTGATGTTCAAGAAGCAATTACACAAATACCTGCACCTTCTGACGATATGAAAGGTAAAGTAATTGACGAAGTAGAGAAAGGATACCTGCTGAAAGAAAAAGTAATTCGCTACGCAAAAGTAGTAGTAGGGCAATAAAAGGATTGAAATAAGACATGGCTAAGAGAGATTATTACGAAGTATTAGGTGTTTCAAAAGGCGCTTCAGAGAGTGAAATAAAAAAGGCTTACCGCAAACTGGCGTTAAAATATCACCCAGATAAAAACCCTGACGACAAAGAAGCGGAAGACAAGTTTAAGGAAGCTGCTGAGGCATACGAGGTATTAAGTAGTCCGGAAAAAAAGCAGCGATACGATCAATTTGGACATGCTGGCACACAAGGAGCAGGCGGCTTCGGTGGTGGCGGTATGAATATGGATGACATATTTTCACAATTTGGTGACATATTTGGCGGAGCTTTTGGAGGCGGAGGCGGATTTGGCGGCTTCGGCGGAGGTGGCGGCCAAAGAGGCGGCAGACGCGTAAACAGAGGTAGTAATCTTAGAGTGAAAGTTACTCTTACTCTCAGCGATATCGTGAATGGTGTAAAGAAGAAAATCAAACTTAACAAATATGTGAAGTGTGAACCATGCAGTGGTACAGGAGCTGAAGGCTCTAGCGGATTTTCTACTTGTGACACCTGTAAAGGTGCAGGCCAAGTAAACCGAGTAACCAATACTTTCTTGGGTCAAATGCAAACGACCTCTACCTGCCCTAGCTGTGGCGGTGATGGAAAAATCATTACCAACAAATGTAATACATGCCACGGTGACGGAATCCAAAAAGGCGAAGAGGTAGTAGAAATCAATATTCCTGGTGGTGTAGAAGGTGGAATGCAACTTTCTGTTAGCGGCAAAGGCAATATGGGACCAAAAGGTGGCATAGCTGGTGACTTAATTGTTGTGATTGAAGAAGAAGAACACGAGCACCTAAAACGTGACGGTTTAAACTTACTATATGATTTGCACATTAGCTTTACTGATGCTGTGCTTGGCGGATCTGCAGAGATTCCGACGGTAGGTGGAAAAGTGAAGGTAAAAATAGATGAAGGTACGCAAGGTGGTAAAGTACTTCGATTAAAAGGTAAAGGTATTCCTGAATTGAATGGTTACCGAACCGGAGACTTGTTAGTGAATGTAAACATTTGGACACCACAGAAGCTTTCTAAAAATGAAAAGGAGATAATTGAAAAGCTGAAAGATTCTAAAAACTTCCACCCTCAACCAACAGAAAAAGACAAAGGATTTTTTGAACGAATGAAAGATCAGTTTAGATAGGGTTATTAAACTTTAGAGGATAAAGGAAGAATGTAAATACGTAAAAGAGGCTTCAATAAATTGAAGCCTTTTTTTGTGGGATAGATTTTGGTTTGATGGAGAGAGAAGATGCCTTTTAAAAATAGCTCCTCCTTATGAATTCGAAGGACTTGATTTTATGGTTTGGAAGACGTCAATGCCTTTATTCATTAAGTCTTCTATTACATCCATTGTCATCTCCTCACTGATTTCTTTGGCACGCGATTTTTGATTTGGGTCGCAGTTAACATGCCAAGCAAAGGTTTCATTGCAGTTTAACCATTCTGCTTCCCAGAGTGCACCACCATACCTTGAAATGGCAACAAAGTCAATAGAATACTGCTTATCTGAATCAAAAGCCAATCCTCGTGCGGTTAGGGCGTCAATTTCAAATTCGTCCATATTCATCGCTGCGAGGCTGATTAACTCATCATCTTCTTGATGTATGTCACTATCGGTGATCTTCCAATCTGCACGAAACTGCTTTGAGCCGCCTTGATACTTCATATCTAACAACTCTTTATTAAATACTAGGTTCTCAACATCTAAATATATGGGCATGGCTTATTTGTTTTTTGTATGATTTGATTATGCAAAGTGTTTTTTTTTCGAAAGGTTACTTCTCCGCAGGTTTGCATCTGTCCGCTGCTAGGGGGAAACACCTGCGGAGCATCTTAAAATATATAGACTTCCTTCCTGCAAAGCTGATATCCGTGAAACAAACCTCAACTATATTGGGTAATTATTCACGATATACAATCGCGCAGAAACGGGGATATGATTCATGCGCTATATGCGAGACAGGTAAAGCATCCCATATCCCTATTTTAATTTTAGTCCAATTTAATCCTAAAAATCGTATCCCCTTCAAATCAACACAAAAAATAAATGTTTAGCAACTAAGTATTGAAGTAGATACTGGCGTATGAAAACAATCACTAATTATTATTACGAATGGTTTTGTGTGAAAAGACGAATTGTTTAGTTTAGACTCACCAAATTAATTATACTATGAGTAACCTATTAGTTGCTGAAAACATCACCAAGACCTATCAAAATCACACGGCCTTAAGTGACGTAAGCATTTCAGTTCCGGAACAATCTATTTTTGGATTATTGGGGCCAAATGGAGCAGGAAAAACTTCCTTAATTCGAATAATCAATCAGATAACAGGCCCAGATAGCGGACAAATCTTGTTCGATGGGAACCCATTAGCGGAAAAGCATATCGAGCAAATTGGATACTTACCTGAGGAAAGAGGACTGTACAAAAAAATGGAAGTTGGAGAGCAAGCACTGTACTTGGCTCAGCTGAAAGGAATGGAAAAATACGAGGCCAAAAAGAAATTGAAAGATTGGTTCGAACGGTTTGACATTGCTCCATGGTGGAACAAACGGATAGAAGAACTCTCTAAAGGAATGGCCCAAAAGGTGCAGTTCATCGTTACTGTACTTCACGAACCAAAACTACTCATATTAGATGAGCCCTTTAGCGGATTTGATCCAATAAATGCCAACCTGATAAAAAAAGAAATTCTCCGGCTGAGAGATAATGGCGCCACTATTGTACTTTCAACACACAATATGGGCTCAGTGGAAGAAATATGCGAACACATCGCCTTGATAAACCAATCTGAAGTGGTGCTTAGTGGTGGAGTAAAACAAATACAACAAGACTTTAAAGAAGGAGTATTTACGGTTCAATTTAAAGGTAATCAAATTGGATTTACCAATGCACTCTGGACTGGTGCTGAATTGTTAGATTCTAAAGAATCAGATGGCATTACAACAGCCACTGTTCGACTACTAAATAACACACAACCCAATGATTTGCTCAAAGCAGTAATCCCACATGTGGAGGTATTAGGGTTACAAGAAATCATTCCTACTATGGGAGAAATTTTCATTAAGAAAGTACAGGAAAACAACAAGGAGGACAACCATGAATAAGACGGTATTAATTATCCAAAGAGAATACTTGACGCGTGTAAAAAAGAAGTCATTTATCGTAATGAGTATTTTGGGGCCTTTGCTAATTGCTGCCCTTATGATTGTACCAGCTTGGTTGGCCAATCAGGACGAGGATGAGCAAATCATTGAAGTAATCGATGAAACAACACTTTTCGTAAAAAAATTAGAAAATACAGAAAACCTGCGCTTTAAATATTCATATAGTTCATTAAGCGATGCGAAAGCCGACTTATATACTTCGAAAACAACCGGAATTCTATTTATTCCAGATGTTGCCATTACCTCGCCCAATACGATTCAGCTTTTTTACAAAAAGAAGCCCAGCTCCTCATCGATGAGTTACATCAAAACGGAACTATCAAATACGATTGAGGATAAAAAGCTATTGGATTTCTTTAAAGTAACTAAAGATCAGATTTCAGCAATTAAAACTCCTGTGCGCATAGTCAGTAGTAAACTCAATGAAGACGGGGAAGAGAAACAATCAGGAGGTGGGGTTGCCATGGTGGTATCCTTTGCTTCAGCTGTATTTATCTACTTTTTTATCTTCTTGTTTGGAGTGCAAGTGATGCGAGGTGTCATCGAAGAAAAAACCAGTAGAATCGTAGAAGTGATTATCTCATCAGTAAAGCCATTTCAACTAATGATGGGCAAAATTATCGGAATCGCATTAGTAGCCATGACACAATTTTTACTTTGGGTGGTTTTATCCGGTGTTTTGATTACTGGAGTTTCCAAAGTGTTTGAAGACGAATTTGCTAAAGCTGAAAAAAATAGAACAACTATCGAGCAGTTTAATCCAGATGCATCAAAACTCGATGTTAACCAAAAGGAAAACTTTATTGCTAAGGTGCAGTCGAATATCGAAATGATTAATTTCCCTCTAATCTTGGCCTGCTTCTTATTCTACTTCTTAGTTGGTTATTTGTTGTATTCTGCGTTGTTTGCAGCTATAGGGTCAGTTGTCGACCAAGAAGCCGATAGCCAACAATTTATGATGCCTGTCACCATACCGCTGATTTTCTCATTTGTGATTGCGCAAACAGTGGTAGACAACCCAGATGGTGCACTTGCTTTTTGGACGTCGATTATACCTCTTACCTCTCCAATTATCATGATGGTAAGGATTCCATTTGGTGTGCCTTGGCACGAACTGGCTTTATCCATGGGACTTTTGGTAGCAGCATTTATTGGAACTGTTTGGTTTGCCGGTAAAATCTACCGAGTGGGCATCCTGATGTATGGAAAAAAAGTAACCTATAAAGAAATTAGTAAATGGCTTTTTTATAAGAAATAACATATGAATATAGCCGTTTTAGACTTAGGTACCAACACATTTAACTTACTGATACATCAATTAGATGGTAAATCATATACCCTTCTTTACAAAGATAAGATTGCAGTAAAATTAGGTGAAGGAGGAATCAATAAAGGTAAAATTATGCCTGCTCCATTCGAGCGAGGATTGGAAGCTATTGAGCATCATTTAGAGACCTGCAAGCAATTTTCTGTAGATAAAATCATTGCTTTTGGTACAAGTGCTTTAAGGTCAGCATCAAATGGAAATAAATTTAAAGAAGCGGTACAATCTCAATTGAACCTAAAAATTGAAATAATTGATGGAGATAAAGAAGCTGAGCTGATCTATAAAGGAGTAATACAAGCCTTCCCAATCAATGAGCAGCCTCATTTAATTATGGATGTTGGCGGAGGAAGCACCGAATTTATAATCGGTAATGCCCACCAAATATTTTGGAAAAAAAGCTACCCGATTGGCGCTGCTAGACTGTTGGATAAATTTCAACATCAAGAACCCATTCGAAAAGATGAAATAGCTGCTATACAAGAATATCTAGCTAATCAGTTTACGGAGCTTGAGGAACAAGTAAAAAAATATGAAGTAACAGAAATGATTGGCTCTTCAGGATCTTTTGAAACCTTGGCGGACATGATTAGTTATGAGAAAACTGGACGTAGTATTTTCGAACAACCATTTACATACGTGCAAATCGACTTGGATGCATTAGAAAAACTTTTCCCAAAAATTTTAACACGAAATGTAGCTGATCGACTAATGATGCCGGGTATGTTGCCATTAAGAGTCGATATGATGGTAGTGGTAAGTATCTTTATCAAATTAATACTCGAAAAATTAACGATAAACTCGTTGTATCTTTCTGACTATGCAATGAAGGAAGGAATAATGAGTGAAATAAGTGACCAAAAATAAGTGTATGAGTAACATATTAATCATTGATGATGAACGTCCAATCAGAAACGCTATGCGTGACATTTTGGAGTATGAAAACTATAAAGTTGACGAAGCAGAAGATGGTCAGGCAGGGTTAGACAAAATAAAACAAGGAGGTTATGACCTCATTCTTTGCGATATAAAAATGCCAAAGAAGGATGGAATTGAAGTACTGACTGAAATAACACAGGAAGGGATCGACATTCCTATTGTCATGATTTCAGGTCATGGAACGATTGAAACTGCTGTAGATGCTATCAAACAGGGTGCTTTTGACTATATCGCAAAGCCACTAGATCTTAATAGATTGTTGATTACAGTTAGAAATGCGCTAGATAGAAGTGTATTAGTAGCTGAAACGAAGCAGCTTAAAAAGAAAGTTGATAAGAATAAGTTGACAGATATCGTTGGAGAAAGTGATGCAATAATGGAAGTAAAAAACTTAATCAATAAAGTTGCAGCTACAGATGCTCGTGTATTGATTACCGGCGGAAATGGAACTGGTAAAGAATTAGTCGCTAGAAGTATTCATCAAAACTCCAATAGAAAAGGTGCACCTTTTATAGAGGTTAACTGCGCTGCAATTCCTGCAGAACTCATCGAGAGTGAACTTTTTGGGCATGAGAAAGGGGCTTTTACATCCGCTATAAAACAGCGCAAAGGAAAATTTGAGCAAGCAGAAGGTGGTACCTTATTTTTGGATGAAATTGGCGACATGAGTGCATCTGCTCAGGCTAAAGTATTGAGAGCATTACAAGAAAATAAGATCACCCGAGTTGGAGGTGAAAAAGAGATTAAGGTTAATGTGCGAGTGTTAGCCGCTACAAACAAGAATCTTATCGAAGAAATAAAAGCAACTAATTTTAGAGAAGACCTGTACCATCGACTAAGTGTTATTTTAGCAGAAGTACCATCTTTAAATGACAGGAAAGATGATATTCCAATCCTTGCCAATCATTTTATGGATAAAATCTGTGAAGATAATGGCATGCCTAAAAAAGAATTGACAGATACAGCAATGAAAGAGCTTCAAGCAATTGACTGGACGGGTAATATTCGTGAGTTACGAAATTTAATAGAGCGATTATTAATTCTATGCGACGGTAAAATAGAAGGTGCTGATGTTAAGCGATATTCTAATCCAAAATAATTTTTTTTAATATAATCATTGTCGGTTAACATGAGGTCTGCGATGCATTGCGGAGATACTCCTAAGTTTAATCTACCCAAATGCAAGTAGATTGCAAATCGATGGCGGTTATTCAGCGCTATGAGTTAATAACTTCTCATATTCCCCTACACACATCTATTTTTTGGGATTAAAATTGTAAAAAATAGTTGATTAATGAGAGTACATTTCATCGCCATCGGAGGAAGTGCTATGCACAATTTAGCACTGGCACTTAATAGCAAAGGGTATCAAGTTACTGGTTCAGATGATCAGATTTTTGAACCATCTCTAAGCCGTTTAGAAAAAGTAGGGATACTCCCCGATAAAATGGGATGGCATCCGGAAAATATCACCGTAGAGCTCGATGCTATTATCTTGGGGATGCATGCCAGAAAAGATAATCCTGAATTAATAAAAGCACAGGAATTAGGACTAAAAATCTACTCTTATCCTGAATACATATACGAACAATCAAAAGATAAGAAGCGGGTTGTAATCGGAGGAAGTCATGGCAAAACATCTATCACTTCCATGATTCTTCATGTGTTGAATTATAAAAAAATACCATTTGATTATTTAGTTGGCGCACAGTTAGAAGGCTTTGAGCGGATGGTTCAGCTTTCTGATGCTCCATTAATTATTTTGGAAGGGGATGAATACCTCTCCTCTCCAATCGATCTAACGCCTAAATTTTTATGGTATCAGCCACACGTCGCTTTACTAAGTGGTATTGCTTGGGATCATATAAATGTATTCCCAACGTTTGAGCTATATAAAAAGCAGTTTCAATTGTTTGCAGAGACGATTGTTCCTGGTGGCAGCCTAGTCTACTTCTCTGGGGATGACTACCTCAATTCTATAGCCGCAACTGATTTAAAAGAGATTAATAAGCATCCGTACCATACGCCTAAGCACTATATTTCAGATGAGAAAACATTTCTGACCACAGATCGTAATGATGTCCCGCTTGAAATTTTTGGAAATCACAATTTACAAAACTTAGAAGGCGCTCGACTAGTATGTCAAGAAATTGGAATTTCTAAAGCCGACTTTTATGAGGCAATTCAGTCTTTTAAAGGAGCAGCGAAACGCCTAGAATTAATCGGGAGCAGAAATACTACAACTGTTTATAAGGATTTTGCACACTCACCATCCAAGCTAAAAGCAACAGTAGCAGCAGTCAAAAATCAATACGAAAGTCGAAAAACTGTTGCGTTAATGGAGTTACATACCTTTAGTAGCTTAAATAGTGATTTTTTAAAGCAATATGATGGCAGCATGAAAGAGGCCGATGAAGCAATTGTTTACTATAATCCTAAAACGATAGCTCACAAAAAATTAGCTCCAATTTCTATTGAAAAAGTACAGGAAGCGTTTAACCAAGAGGATATAACCATTTACACTGATTCGAATCAATTACAAGCGGACTTGCTTAAAATGAACTGGAAAAACAGTGTTCTGCTTTTGATGACCTCAGGAAATTTTGATGGAGTTAATTTGAATGAGTTTGGAGACCAAATTTTGGCCAAGTCTTAATGACCGAATCCCTTCATCTTTCTCACGAAGAAGGTAATTAAAGAAGAGTAAAATATACCGATGATCATAAAGATAACCAATGATATCGTAGACTGAAAATAAGGAGATAATACGAACTCCCCTGCCTTCTTTACTTCTTCAATATTCTCGTTGCCTGCTATCTCTGCTTCTGCTACTTTTTGCTGCAGCATAATGGTGAAATAATCTGGATCAATTAAAGTGTAATAAGCGTATAAAAAAGCAGACATAAAGATGGCATATAGTGCCGTAACCTTCATGCCTGCTTTTATATCATCAACAAAAGAGGAAGTAGCTCCCACTTTCATTTTATGGTTCCTAATTGTTATAAAAATAGCGGTCATCAATAAAAATACATAACCTAAACCCAAATACAAATCGAAATTTGTAAACTGTTTCCCTGAAATGAATACGATCATTTTCAGTATGATGGAAAAAACGGTAAACCAAACAGCGGTTGAAAAAACGGTCTTTGTCATGATCGATATTATTCTAGCTTCTGTTAACGGCTTAGCCGTTCATAGAAATTAAAAACTCTTCGTTATTTTTTGTTTTGGTAATTCTGTCTTTCATAAATTCCATTGCTTCAACAGGGTTCATATCTGCAATATGGTTTCTCAAAATCCACATGCGCTGTACGATGTCTTTAGAAAGCAACAATTCTTCTTTTCTAGTACTTGAAGAAACGATATCAATAGCAGGGTAAATTCTTCTATTAGAGATTTTACGATCTAATTGAAGCTCCATATTTCCAGTACCTTTAAATTCCTCAAAGATTACCTCATCCATCTTAGATCCTGTTTCGGTCAAAGCTGTTGCCAATATGGTTAATGATCCTCCATTTTCAATTTTACGAGCAGCCCCAAAGAAACGCTTTGGCTTATGCAACGCATTCGCATCAACACCACCGGAAAGTACCTTACCTGACGAAG
>CBFHLF010000089.1:0-9315 GCA_965656555.1 uncultured Acidiluteibacter sp.
CACACTGTAGCAAAAAATGCAGTGGAGAGAGGTATGCAGTTTGCATACATTGGTCGTAAACAAAAGAAAAGAAATTTCAGAAGTCTTTGGATTCAGCGTATCAACGCAGGTGTTAGAGAGCATGGAATGTCTTACTCTGAGTTTATGGGTAAAGTAGCCAAAAACAACATCGACCTAAACAGAAAAGCATTAGCTGATCTAGCAATGAATAGCCCAGAGGCATTCAAAGCAATCGTTGAAAAAGTAAAATAAGACTCATTACGAGTTTCAAAAAGCCGCCTTAGCTAACTAAGACGGCTTTTTTTATGCTTAATTTCTTAAGATTTTACCCTCCTTACCCTTGCTAAACTATTTTTGTTGGACTGCTTCAGTTATCTTTGCAACATGGAAACACAACCCAATAACCCACTACACGGGATCACATTAAAAACCATACTCGAGTATCTTATTGAACATGAAGGTTGGGATAATATGGCCGAAAATGTATCGATCAATTGCTTTAAGAGCAACCAAACAATGAAATCAAGCCTTAACTTTCTAAGAAAAACACCTTGGGCAAGGGAAAAAGTAGAACGGTATTATCTAAGGTGTATCAAATAATGGAATTATGCTAAAACGAATCGAACTATTCCTCATCGTATTGGCCATACTAGCCATAAATTTACACCTGTTGTTATGGACGGGAGCTACTATCGTAACAGTACTTTCCTTTTCAGGGTTAGCTCTCCTCTACCCTTTCTTGTCCATGGCACTGTTTATTGATGAAACCGAAAGGATCAACTTCAATAAAGCAATTTTCGGAATGCCATTTTCTGTGGCGCTGATTGGAATTCTCTTTAAGTTACAAAGCTGGCCTGGCTATGAAGTTAATTTGTTGATGGGTTCTTTATCTTTAATTGCATTAATCATTCATCGGTTTACCCAAAAAAACAAACCCAACCTACTAAACTTTAAAATATTAACTAGAAGAGCAATACCGCTTTTGGTAATCACACTTTTTATGTTAGCTTTACCAAGATATGCCTGGATAGAAACTAAGTATAGCGAATATCCAGAATATATTAAAACCATTAAAGAGTTGGATGAAAACCCTGAAAGTGCACCACTAAAAGAAAAATTGGACTCATTATACTACCATCAAATAAACTAAACAATGATCAAAAAGATTGGAATTTCATTATTGGTAATCGTTGCATTACTTTTCGGAGCTTTTCAGTTTCTAACGTACCAAACAAAAAAAGCGAGTCCTGAGCAGGTTGAATCCTATCAGAATGATGACTTAACACTAGAAGTTGTATACAGCAGTCCGGGTAAAAAAGGCCGAACGGTGATGGACAGTTTGGTACCATTTGGAAAAGTTTGGAGAACAGGAGCCAATGAGGCTACCACCTTTACAACCAACTTAGATATAACGGTAGCGGGACAAATCTTAAAAGCAGGAACATATACGCTGTGGACTATCCCAAACTCAAAAGAATGGGAAATTATTTTTAATAGTGGCGAATATAGCTGGGGAGTGAATTGGAGCCAAGAGGTTTTAAGGGATCCTGCGCTAGATGTCGTTAACGTTATTGTTCCTGTTTTAGAATTTCCTGAAACACAAGAACATTTCACCATTACATTTGAAGGTGATGTAAACCTTTCAATGGCATGGGAAAACACAAAAATATCCGTCCCTATTTCTATGTAAAAAACAATAAATACCATTGTAATAAAAGCTCACTTTGTTTAAAAGGTGAGCTTTTTCTTTATAAGTCTATGTCACGCAATTTACATCGCCTCTATTCTTCTATGTTTACATTTGAAAAAAACAAAAAGCTATGTCAAACAATAAAATGTTAGTGAATGAAAAACAAAGAGACCTTGGAAGTTTTCTAGTTGGGAGATTGCTTCCAATTAAAGAAAAGCGACAGGTTGGACCATTTACTTATATTGACCATATGGGTCCATCTGAAATAGGAAAAGGTCGATTCCTAGATGTAGACCAGCACCCTCACATTGGACTTTCTACACTTACTTATCTTTTTGAAGGGGAGATTACACATAAAGATAGTCTGGGTTCTGATCGGACGATAAAACCCGGAGATGTTGGATTTATGACCTCGGGAAAGGGAGTAACGCACACGGAGCGAACACCAAATTACTTGAGAAATGAAGAGACCACCTTACACGGATATCAAATATGGGTGGCATTGCCAAAGGAAAAGGAAGACATGGAGCCTCAATTTGACTTTTACCCATCAGCAGATCTCCCTTGTTGGGAAGAAAATAATCTTGACATCAAGCTCGTAGCAGGAAATGCATTTGGAAAATCAGCGCCTTTGCAAAGCTATTCTCCGCTTTTTATGGTGGACATCACCGCTAAAGAGTCGGGTAAATTAGACCTTAGAAATCAACTAAAAGGGGAAGTTGCTTTTGTTATTGTTAAAGGGAGTATAGTAGAAGATGGAAATACCATCGAAGCAGGACAAATGATGATTAGCAAGACCAATGAAGCGTGTAGCATTGAATTAAAAAAAGGAACACAATTATTGCTATTTGGTGGCGAACCATTAAAAAGTGAACATTTTCTGTTGTGGAATTTTGTCTCCTCCGATAAAGAAAAATTAAAACAAGCTAAGGCTGATTGGATGGATAAAAAATTTCCTAAGGTCCCAAATGATGACACCTATATCCCATTCCCAACTCGAAAAATATGAAATTGATAAAATTTAACCTCTTAGCATTAACTTTATCTATAAGTCTTTTAGGCTGTCAGCAAACAAAAGAAAAAGAAAGCAACCCGATTGAAGCTATTGAAAAAGGTCACCATAAAAACGATTTTCTATCAAAGGATATCCTCCGTTTTGACCTCCAATTGTTCTTTGGTGGAAATGAACGATTGAATGCAGAAATAACTGTTATGACCAATTCTACTAAAGCCATCATTGCACTTAAAGATAGTAGTCAACTAATAGTTGATGGTGATGATGTATATTATTCTTCAAATTACAAAAACACTCACTCTGTAAGGTTTGATGCCTATACATGGACCTATTTCATGCTATTTCCCTACAAATTAAGTGATCCAGGTACCATTTGGTCAAATCAAAAGCAAGCCCAATTAATGGGAGATACGTTTAACTTCCATACCTTAACATTTGAGGCAAACACTGGTGATGCTCCAGATGATTGGTATAAAATATACAGCGATCAGGAAACTAACCTAATAAAAGCTGCTGCATATATTGTAACTGCTGGTAAAACCAAGAAAGAAGCGGAAGAAGACCCACATGCTATCGTCTATTCGGATTATAAAGCGATCAACAAAATTCCTATTGCGACCAATTGGACTTTTTGGGGCTGGCAATCAGCTAAAGGATTAACTGATCAACTTGGTTATGCTGAATTATCGAAGATTGAGTTCTTGAACCAAGAGGAAGTATCATTTGACGTGCCACGTAATTATATAAAAAGCAATAGAGAAAAATAAACGATTCGACCTATTAAAGGTGAAGGGTCTCTCAGTTTATACCAATATAGTCAACTAAGTATGGGTTATAGACACTCATAAAAAAGGGAAATACAGCGTTGTATTTCCCTTTTTATTATAAGTTTTGAAGTAAGTGTTTATTGAATTAATATCTTTCGTTTTGAGGTTTCACCCTTTGATTTAATCATAACAGTGTATACTCCTTTTTCCATTTGTTCATTTCCTAATTGAATCCGTTCTGATGTATTATTAGAACTTGAATTCATTTGAAATACAAGTCTTCCTTCTAGGTCGTAAATCGAAATAAGTCGATCTGAGCGATGTGAATCATTAAAATCAATGATCATTTCATCAATCACCGGATTAGGGTAAATAAGTACATCCTCTTGAACCTTTCCATCAACTATACCAGTATTTACATCGTATGACACAATAGCGGTATCAACAGATGGGCAGCCTGTAGAATTAAAGGCTATAACTGAGATGGTATCATTAGTCCCGGTCTTGGCAGGATCATAATTAACGGTTAACGTTCGTCCTGTAGAATTGTCTTGCCACAAGTACCTGCTAAAACCAGATCGAGCTGTATAAGTTACAGAAGTATTATTTATTGCATCCAAAATCACATCTGGGCCGATATTGAGTACTATACCCGTATTTACAGTTACTGTAATAGTATCAGCTATTACGCAGTTTAATCCACTATTTGTTTGTACTATATACTGTGTCGTATTTAAAGGACTTACAGTAATAGATGACGTTGTTTCGTTTGTACTCCACAAGTAATTATTCGTAGAGCTTGTAGCGCTTAACTGAACTGTATCTCCTAAACAAATTGAGACATTACTAGATACTGAAAGTGATGGTATTGGAGAAACTGTTACCGTTACACTATCAATACTAGAGCAGTTTCCACTACCTGTTACTGTTACGTAGTACTTTGTAGTTGTTGTTGGTGTAACTGATATACTAGAGGTTGTCGCTGAAGTGCTCCACAAGTAGGTTGTTCCTCCTGCTGCTGTCAATGATACTGTGCTTCCATCGCAGATAGCCGTATCATTTGATAATGAAACTACAGGCAATGGATCCACAGTAATGGTGCTTGAATCTCTAGAAGAACATCCTATTCCATCCGTATAGTCATAGTAAATCTTAAATGTACCCACTCCACTAACAGTAGGGTCAAATTGAGTACCGCTTACACCTACTCCTGAATACGTTCCGCCTGCAGGTAAGCCTCCGCTTAAAGCAACGGATCCACTTCCCTCACAAACTGATGTGAATGCTCCTAAGGTTACTGTTGGTGCAGGGTTTACAGTTACTGTCTGCTGTGCTGTATCGCTTCCGCACTGATTAGAAATAATATAATCAATCGTAAATGTTCCTGGACCTGCAATTGCGGGGTTAAAAATGCCATTTGACACCCCTGCTCCTTGATAAATACCACCAGATGGTTGTCCTTCAGTTAACGTATAAGAAGGATCATTACTACAAAAGGTTTGAACTGCCATAAATGTAGCGGTTTCAATTGTATCAACAATAATAGTTCTTGTCCTAGAAGCAGCACAGCCATTCCCATCTGTATAGGTATATGTTATAGGATGAGCACCACCACCTGCAGTTGCAGGATCAAATTGATTACCACTAACACCGGGACCACTAAATGTTCCACCAAAAGGGAAGGCATTGCTTAACGTAATTGGACTTGAAGTAATACATACATTAGCTAATGGCGCGAAGAATACAGAAGGTGCAGGCTTTACGTAAATAAAAGAAATTGCAGAATCTGCGCAACCTCCATTTGAGAAGGTATAAACTACTCGTTGTCTTCCAATTCCTGCGGCAGAGGGATCGAACTGATTGGAAGTTACTCCATCTCCTGAATAATTCCCACCGGCTGGTAAACCTCCTGAGAGCTGAAAAGCTGCATCTTCTTGACAAACGGTATCAGGTAAGTTTAATGAAACAGTTGGTGGCGTTCCCACGTTTACAGTAACTGTTCTAGAAGTATCGACGCATCCTGAACCATTTACAATAACGCTATAATTTCCTGCACTAGAAGTAAATAAATCCCTAAATACTTCACCTGTCAGAATTGAATTATTATTTAACCATTGGAAGGTTGAAGCAGAAGTTGGATTCGCAAGGATCCGAACAGATTGCCCTTGACATAAGTTAGTATCGCCAAGAAAAGACAGTGGTATTGGGGTTGTTCCACACTCAGACATTTTAATTAGTATGGTCGTATTAAGATTATTCACTCCACTAAAGAAAGTAGATCCAAACTGAGAAAGACCGTTGAATGTTCCTAGAACATACACATTTGCACTATTATAAGAAGATATTGAGAGTCCGTAATCAAAATTACCGCCACCACCAGTCTGAAACCAATTTACGTCTAGCTGATCATCTAGGTTTAGAATAACTATATCATTTCCTCCGTTACTAAATCGTTTATTGCCATTTAACATTAAGCTATCCGAAAAACTTCCTACAAGAATTAGCTCATTCTTTTTGTTTTCAGTGATATCAGTTAGATTGCTTCCAAAAATATCGTATCCCTTTAGGAATCGGATTCCCCCAGAGTTATTAAATCGAGCAGTATACCAATAGTTTTCAAATGAATTAGTTGATGTTATTGTTGGAGTAATTGTCTGACCTTGAATTGTGAGAGACGTTCTGTATAGTCCCGCAACAGCAATATCTCCATTGGAGCATAACTCCAATTGAGGAGAAAGATTAGATGATGTAAATGTTGCAGTAGTTGATGAAGAAGAAGCCCAATCACAAAAGAGACCGGTGAACTTTGCAACTATTAATGATGACTGAGACCCAACATTTACAGAACGGTTATTAGAACCGAAAGTGTAGCCATTTCTAAACACTCCACTTATCGCAAACTCTGTATTACTAATGGCCTGAATATCTCCTAAAAAAGCTGAACTGGTCTGAAAGGTATTTGCCACTTTATCTAAAGAAACAACATTACCTGTAAGGTCTAATCGACCTATATAAATGTTGCTATAAAAAGGACTTGTTGGCTGTGTAAGCGAAAAGGTAGAACCCTGAATACTGATACTTCTTGACAGAATTCCGCCAAAATACAGTGTACTGTCAGCGACAGATAATTTCTGTAAATCATTAAAACCAAAGCTCCCAGTTGGAGTATACAACCCTTTAATCCATTGTGGAGTACCTGAAGGGTTTAGCTTTACAATGAATCCTTCTCTAGTAAATGAACTGGAACCAGGACTTGCAACATTCAGTGAAAGTGAACCCCATTGAGTATTTTGGAGATATTGTCCAGAAAGATATAAATTTCCAAAACCATCAACGGTAAACCCTTTAAACGTTTCTGAGTTTACATCAGAGCCTCCTTTAACTGCCCAAATAAAATTCCCAAGTGTATCGTATTTAGCAATATATATACTTGTTGTATTAGGAGAGGATGTTAATACCGTTGACCCAAAACTAATAGAACCTCTAAATTCACCTGCTGTATATACACTGTTTCCGAATACTTCAGTTGCCTGATTGGAATTGCTAAATGTGGAACCAGAATAAATTTGCATCCACTCAAACCTTTGGGCGTTTGCTGAATTAATTAAAAATAAAAATATTGACGTAAAGAAAAGTCGATAAAGATGTTTCATTGTGTTATAAATGTTATTTAACAGATGACGAAATAAAACTGTTATGGTTGCCTTCTATTTGGGACCCATTCTAATATAAAAAAAGGAATCACAAAAACTATTTTGCAAGTAACAACAATTTTTGTAAAATTTTTAAACAAATTGAATAATTTTTAAAGTATAAAACTGCGAGAAATAAGAATTATTAAGCAATATGTTAATGGTTAGCTTCAATACTTTTCATTAACTTTCGAAAGAACAAAATGAATATAAATAGATTACAATGAACGATAAAAAATTAGCGGTACTCATAGATGCTGATAACGTGCCGTATGCAAACGTAAAAGAAATGATGGATGAAATAGCAAAATATGGCAACCCAACCATCAAGAGAATCTACGCTGACTGGACAAAACCACACGTCTCCGGGTGGAAAAATGTACTACTAGAAAATGCCATCACTCCCATACAACAGTATAGCTACACCACAGGAAAAAACTCCAGTGATAGCGCATTGATTATTGATGCTATGGATTTATTGTACTCTAAAAAAGTAGATGGCTTTTGCATCGTATCCAGTGACAGTGACTTTACAAGACTTGCTACTCGTTTACGTGAGGCAGCAATGCTTGTTATCGGAATCGGTGAAAAGAAAACACCACGCCCTTTTATTACCGCTTGTGATAAGTTTATCTACATTGAAATTTTGAAGAAGGCACAAGAACAGGAAGCGTCTGAAAAACAAAGCAAACAAAGCAAGACAACACCTGATAAATCTGACTCTGTGAGCACCGTTGATAAGAACCTTATTAAACTGATTCGCGAAAGTGTTGATGAAATTTCAGATGATAGTGGCTGGGCTTTCCTTGGTGAATTAGGGAATTTTATTATTAAAAAACGACCGGACTTTGATCCTCGAAATTATGGGTTTCCAAAACTGTATCCATTCATAAATAGCCTAGGTGAGTTTGAAATAGAAATAAAAGAAACTGGTGAAAAGAACATCCGTTTGATCTATGTAAAGAATAAATAGAAACACTTTATGAAGAAGTTGTTATTCTTAGTTATAGCTAACCTTTTAATGTTGGTCAGCTTTTCACAAGATAATTACCCTGTTCCGCCAAACACACCTAATCAACTTTTTTATATTCAGCATAGCAATAATCATAACACGTATGTGTATGACTACAACTCAAAAAATGGAGTTATCGACCCTAAAAACCCAATCCATGAATATCGAGTAGCCTACACAGAAGGTGGAAAGATTCAAGAGCTCAGTACCATACAGCGAAAAATGGCCTATGGAATAACGTTGTTGAAAGTTACCCCTAGCGTAATGACTTTTAGATTGGCAGCAACTGATAAAGTACTGTTATACCTTGAGCGCAATGACAATAAAAAGCCTAAAGTATTTGTTTCCATAAATAATTGCAAACTGTATCTAAACAAGATGTTTGTGCAGTTAAAAGATGGATTATTCAATACCAGTATAGAAGTAGATTATATTCTATTTTATGGGTACAATAATGAAAAAGAGGAGCAGGTAATTGAAAGGTTGAGATTTGAATAATGGAGCTTGTTATTTGTCGTTAATAAAATCTCCAAATCCGAAACATACGGGGAATTAATAGAAACAAAAAAACCGAAGTGTAAACTTTGGTTTTTTCATTCTCTTGTGATCGAGACAGGGTTGACTCCTTTCTGTCGTCCATCCTTTGTGCTCCGAAGTCAAAATGAAATCCAAATTACTTGTAGAAATTAATGGATTTTTTGTTTGCCCAATTTATGAAGCAAGCTTCAAACTTGGACAAACAAAAAAACCTACCTTGCTATGCAAGGTAGGAATTCATTCTCTTGTGATCGAGACAGGATTCGAACCTGTGACCGTCTGCTTAGAAGGCAGATGCTCTATCCAGCTGAGCTACTCGACCATTTATTTAGGATATAAATACCCCTCAAAAAAGGATTGCAAAGAAAGTACTTTCTTTAGTTTTTTACAATAGATAAACCAATAATTATTAAAATATAAATTACTCTATTAATAAACAGAAACATACAGTCATTTTTAACCATTATCCTAGATACTTACAGCATTATCTTAAGGTTATCCAAACTTTATTTTTAACTAAAATCATCAAAATACCCTCTGCGTGGTATTGTTATCACTTTTCTTCAACTGTAAATTTGCACCATGGAATTCCTTATTTAGAA
>CBFHLF010000090.1:0-9118 GCA_965656555.1 uncultured Acidiluteibacter sp.
TGGTAGTTGGACTGTCGTTATGGATGGGAGTGCTTCCATACCTAATGATTCAAATTCCGGTGCTTTATATTGCCGCGGTTCATGGAACTTGGTTGTTCTACTTACAACATCAGTTTGAAGATGTAAAATGGACACGCGGAGCAGATTGGGATTATAAAACCATGGCACTTGAAGGTAGTTCGTATTTGAAACTACCTAAAATAATTCAGTGGTTTACCGGGAATATTGGTTTTCATCATATTCATCATTTAAGCCCACGAATACCAAATTATCATTTGGAAAAATGTTACAATGATAATCCCGATTTTCATATTAAAAAGCCATTAACATTCTTTACTGCTTTAAAGTCATTAAAGTATCGATTGTGGGATGAAAAAAAGCAACGATTGGTTAGTTTCCGTTTTGTGAAATTAAACTACAGTAAATACTAGGAAACAAATTTTTTGAAATAGAAATAAAAAAGGGTAATTGACATTCAATTACCCTTTTTCTATTTTGTATTATCGTTTACCCTTTTTCTTTTTGTAGAAACGCTTGTTTGTATTGTTTGCTTTCTGATTTGTCTTCCAAACCGGAGAGGTCCCGATTGATTCGGGAGTGGGTAATTTCAAAATTTCAGCGTTAATCAGCTTTTCAATTCTGCTAAACTTAAACATATCATCTTCGTTGATGAAAGTAATCGCAACGCCTGTTGAATCGGCTCGTGCAGTACGTCCAATTCGGTGCACATAATCTTCGGCATCATTCGGTACATCGAAATTAATAATCAGCTCAATGCCTTTAATGTCGATTCCACGGCTTACTACATCGGTGCCAATTAATATCCGAGTTTGCTTGGCTCTGAAGCGTGCCAATACATCTTCGCGCTCGCGTTGTTCCAAATCAGAAGAGATACCTTCAACCGAATGTTTTTTCCGTTTTAATTGCTGTACAATTTTAGAAACATTCGATTTGGTTGATGTAAAAATTAAAATGCTTTTGTATTCGGGTTTATCAGCGATTAAATTATTAATCAAGCTAATTTTATTAGGATCAAAAGTAAGGTAGGCAAGCTGTAAAACTCCTTCGGCCGGTTTCGATAATTCAATTTGAATTTCAACGGGGTTTGTAAGTAAGTCGTTTGCCATCTTTTTAATCTTGGGTGCCATGGTAGCACTAAAGAGTAGGGTCTGTCTTGTTTTAGGCATAAACGATACAATTTTCATGATATCGTCATAAAAGCCCATATCCAACATGCGATCGGCTTCATCTAAAATTAGATGCTTTAAATTGTTCAAGTTCACTCGGCCTGTATTCAGGTGAGAAATTAATTTTCCGGGGGTGGCAACCACAATATTGGTATGACTGCCTGTTTGATTGTTTTATTTTTAAACAAGAGCTTTTGAATAAACTCATCCTCGATGATATATGTGTTGGTATTCCATTTTTAGAAGTTAGTTTACTTCATAATTTATTAGCATTATCAGAAAACCCTATTGTTTTATTTGATAAACACCTCACTTTTCATTTGGGAATGGATGTGCTAGGATTTAATAAAAATGAATATTATACACACAATAAAGAAGTTTACTTCAAAAATATTTATCCAGCTATACGTGGTAAGTTTGATCTGAAGAAATTCCCTTACGCAGAAAGTAATCGTTTGAAAAGACTTCTAAAGTGGGGACTTAATCCAAGCTTATTTACTGTTGATTATTTGACGCTTGAAGGCAAGTCATACCTACAAAAAGTAAAATTAAAACTAGATGAGTTGCGATGGCGTTTTTTACAACGTTAATAAAGAAGACAAACGTGATTTATTAGAATGGTAAGTAGCTGAATGCATTTTCAGACGCAAAAAACTTTTACTCTCTTGCCCATCTAGATTAAAGCCAATAGCTAAATTATAATCCATAGCAATACGATTTTGTTCACTTACTTTGGCATAAATGGTGTTCAAATTTAGATGCTCAAACCCTATTTCTAATAATAAAAGTGATGCTGATAATGCTACTCCTGTTCCCTGAAACCTTTCCTCTCCGATAAACAACCCAGCATATGCGGTATTTTTCTCATTATCCATTCTGTCAAGGTGAGTCATACCAATAGGTTCATTCTGATGTCGAATGATATAATAAAGATCACTAGACTTTTTTTTCTGCTCAAACCACCTAATTTGATCTTCTTGAGTTATGATTTTACGATAGTCCATATACCGATTGATAGAATGACTATTTCGCCAAATTCTTAATTGCTCAAGGGTTGCTATACTAAGCGGCTCTAAAGTAACTTTATTACCCCTCATTTATTAATCCTCAAAGATGGTTACTTGATCCAATTCATTCTGTGCGATCCAAATTTGACGAATGTACTCTCCTATTATCCCCAAGGTCATCAATATCAAACCTGAAGAGAAGAATATGGATACAATTGTAGAAGAATAGCCTAACTGTGAATCGAAAACAACTTTTTGATAGATAAAGTAGCAACCTAACAAAAAGCATACAAAAGAAGTAAGTATTCCAAACCGAACAATAAAATTAAGCGGAAGTGAAGAGTGATAAAGTATAATCTTTACAGCAAACTTAAATAACTGCCAATAAGAATAGCTAGAGCCTTTTAATTCTCTTTTATGATGTGTTACCGGTGCAGAAGAGGTTCTATTCGAGTTTCTAAACAAGTATTCTTCTATAAAAACAATCGGCCTTCTTTTATCTTTAAATGTGCGAGCAACCTTAAGCTTCATAAGACGAAACGAAGTAACTGCACTATAATCCACGCCTTCAAACTTAAATACCCACTTTAGTAATCTACTACCAAGATTTCGTGCCAACGAGTGCTTCTTATTGGAGAAAGTACCAAAAACTAAGTCGGCTTGCTCTTTATCTAGCTGTTCCATCAGTTTTGGAATTTCAAATGGATCATGCTGTAAATCATCATCAATTGTAGCAACATATGGGGCATCACAATAACCCAAGCCAACAGCAGTAGCCGAATGCTGTCCATAATTTCTTGATAAGCGCACCAATCGATACGAAAAATCTTTCCTTGACTTTTCAATCTCCTCTGTACAATTCATCGTGCTGCCATCGTCTACAAAGATGACTTGAAAATCATAATCAATAGTTGCTCTCCATTCATTTAAACGCTCAATGAGCCTCGGAGTAATAAACTCAGAGTTATATAGAGGAATAACTATATCAAGCAGTTTCATGTGGTCAGTCGTTAAAGCGGAACATTAATTGGCTGTAAGATAGTATTCCTATCGAACTTTATCAAAGCAGAACCAACAGAAAACCCAACGCCAAATCCACACAAGAGAACGTATCCATTTTTCTCAGGGACATTCGCTAACTCCGTAGTAATTGTCAACGGAATACTTGCAGAGGCTGTATTTCCATATTCAAACAAGGAGTATGGTACTTTCTCAGAATCTACCTTCATACTCTTACGGATATGTTCAATTATCAATTGGTTTGCCTGATGAAAAATAAAAGCATCAGGATATTTCAGGTCATAGTGGACATGACTTAGTAATGACTTAATATTATTTGGAACAAATTGAACTGAATAGTTAAAAACATCAATTCCATCCAAGCGCATTTTATTCCCTTGTGAAGTAGACTCTGTGTAAATTGCACCCTGTCCTTCTCCCATGGTTTCCAAATTAAAGTAACTTTCCTCAGAAGAGGATCTGTCATACTCCAAGGCAGTAACTGATACAGCATCTGAAAAAATAGGACGAACCGCCAAATCATTTTCATCTGTAAGTGCACTTGATATATCTCCACAACACAGTAGAGCCCTACTCACTTTCTTATCTATACTAGCCAATAGTTGATAAATAGTGTGTAACCCATAAACAAAACCAGAACATCCTGAATTAATATCATATGCTATAACATGCTGAGAAAAGCCTAAGTCCCCATGAATCTGACATGATATGGAAGGTACAGTTATGGAGGAGGTTTGAGTAACACATATAATTACATCTATTCCTTCTTTATCCCAAGATATTGCAGGTAATAGTGCTTCGATCCCTGACTTAAACAACATTTTCACATCAGTAGACTCCTGTTTTACCTTTCTACGATACCGAATACCTGTGTGACTCACCAAGGCCTCTCTATCTTTATCGGCCAAGGCGTCTAGCTCCAAATTATCTTCAATACAAGCAGGAAGAACTGAAATTACTCCTCTTATTGAAGTACCAATAGATTTTGTAATAGCCATAAGAGTTAGGAATTACTTACGAGTACATAAATATCTTTCAATGTAGTAGCGGAGGCTAGCTGTTTGGATGAGATAGCAACATGATACTCCTCTCTAATTCTAGATATATATATTAGCGCGTTTAATGAACTCCAGCGAGGTAAATCCCTAAAAACTGTTTCTAAAGATATTTTTTTTTCGTCAGCCATCAACTCCTTTGCAGAAAACTGTATAAACTCTTCTTCACTCATGAAGCTAATATTTTAGCACAAAAATATATAAATAATAACTTATAGAACAGTTTTGCTTTTCATCATACTTCAATCCAAAGTAACATTCTGGCATACTTTCATAAGTTCAAAATTACTTTCACATTATTTTCACATTACTTTCAAATGTATTCAGGATACTAATTCATCAAATTTTCTAAAAAAAACAGAACGATACCAAAACTTAAAACACTAATATAAAGACATTTAAAATTCCTTCTGTTTTATTCCTAGGATAGTTAAGATTAAACTAAGGTCCTAAATTCGTGAGACAAGGCATTATATAAGACTTTTGTAGTGTTGCTATGCAATGTCAGTTTTAGACTTCTGTCCTTATTGTTCTTTTTAGTGCTTCTTGTTATTTGATTAAGAAATGGTGGGGACCATCACAAATAATAAGATTTTACAAATCACTTTACAAACGGTGGGTTTGTAAAAAGTGTTTTTTTGATAAAAAAGCATCTAACTAGAACTCTATAGCCGAGTGACTCTGTAGACGTCATTCGGCTTCTTTTTACGGCAAAAAACAATCTAATTTATTAATTATCAAACTACAAAGAGGTTATCATTAACACATTTAATACATCCTAAACAACGTGTAGCCTCAGATATAAATTATTTAAAATTCTATCTTTAGTAAATAGGTTAGAAAAACAACTATTCAGAATCTATAATTTGCAATTAAATTTATTTGATGAAAGTTACTTCTGTTGAAAATAAGCTCAGGTTGATGTTGTTCGAAGTTTTCTTTAAAAACGTACAAAGCAGATATCTCTAACCCGTCAAAAAAACCTTTCAATTTATGGTTAAGCCTTGTGTTGAATTGGTAGTAATTATATATACCATACTTATTATATTTTAACAGATCAGGTTCATTTTGAATTACTGTTGTTCCTTCAAGTTTTATGACAGTATGCCTATTTAAGTAGTATTGATAATCTATAGTAAATATATTGCTATTCCCAACCCCTTCTGCTCTTGATCGTGAAATAGAGGTGTTAATTTGATCTCTTCCTAACTCTTTAGGAAACAAGAATCTTCCTGTGGCAAATAAATGGGTATATGATAAAGAGAAACTACTATGCTTCATATTGTAAGTAGATTTAAAACTAGCAACTTGCCCCTTTTCATTTGGCTGAATATACCTGTTTGTATAGTCTAGTAATTTTTGAAAGTTATCAGCAAATTGAAGAATATATTGAAAATTAAAATCAAACTTTGAAATTAAAAATCTCCATTCTAACATGGAGGTATTCATAATACGATGTAAATGATAGTTGTTAATACTTACTGTGGAGTTTCCTAGCTTCCTAGAAAAACCTAAAATAGACACTCCTCTTGATTTTGTTAAGCCTTCGTAATCAGCTTTAGTTCCATTTGGTTGATTCCCATTATTTGCAATTCCAATAACTTTATCAAAACTGTACCAGTCAACTGTTGAGCGAGGAGCAACCCGATTAATAATAGCTCCATAAAAAAAGGTATTGCTGTCTACATTTAATTGTAGTTGTACCCCACTAAATGCAAAAGGCTTCATCCTACCATCACTTTTGTTAACCAAAGGGGTTTCTTTAACAGGCATTTTTCCTGCGATAACAACTCCCTTTTTAAAGGAATAACTAATATAAAGCTCTTCTAATCGTTGTAGATTATTATAATTTTGATAGTCGTTGATGTCATAGAGCTCATGCTCCCACTTTGATACCCTCTGGCTTTGGCTGTCTATTTCATTCAAATCAGAGGAAAAAGTTTGGTATGTTAAACTTGCTTTTGCTCCTATTCTAAACCCCTTAACAAATGGAGTTCTGAATCCTATTTCTCCTCCTGTAGCATTGGTATAGTAGTCTTTTAATTTTCCTTCATTAAAAGTAGACATGAAATAGTTCCGAATATTACCTTCAATTTTAGCATGAGCGAATACATCTTTCAGTTTTACTATTCCTGTTGAACCCTCTATTGATTGGCGTTCTTGTGATAGTAGAGAAATGCTAAACACTAAAAAAAAGCTAATAAGTATTGATTTTAAAAACATACTTTTAAAAAAGCAGTGAAGATCACTCCACTGCTTTGTATTTATTCTTTTCAATAACATGTCAATCTTCTAAAGACGACTTAATCAATATCTGACTGCCTCAAATATTTTTGAAGCTATCAATTTAATTTAGTCAAACTATTAGCTAATCCTTACTCTCGATAACCTCTTCTTCCTTTTTAGCTACTTTTTTACAACACGCTTTATCTTTCCCATTCTTCTTACTGCAAGATTTAGTTTCTGCAACATTCTCTTTTTTATCTTTCTTTTCTTTACAGTCCTTTTTACTTTTTTTATCAGAACAACACGGTTTGTTTCCGTTTAATTTAGCAATACTAGTTACTTCCTTTGTAGCTGCTTCTTGAGCTTGTGTGTCTGTTAATGATAACAATGTAACTAGCACCAATGCAAAACTTACTAATAATAATCTTCTCATGATTTTGGTATTTATCTTATCAAATTACTAGGAATTAAGAGACAAATTCTTATTTACATAATCTCTAAATTCCCTTACTATTTCCTTATTTCTTAGGGCAGGTATTTAGACCTACCAACGTGTATAACGGACAAAAACTGATTAGGCTCGTCAAAAGAAAAACAGCACTCAAGACTATTAGCACATAAGCTAAAGTTCCTGTAATAATGCCTTGCCAAAACAAAATTGCTACTATTATTGCAATTAGTATTCTAATGATACGATCTATGCCTCCCATATTCTTTTTCATAACTATCTATTTTTTTAGAAAAACTAATCCTACTGCAAGTGTAATACGATTGACACTACCTGTAACTAATTTTTGATGAACAAATTACACATTAATTCCCTTCATCATTTTATTCCAATACAGATAAGGCAGCATAAATTTCTTTAACATCCATAACCTCCAATGCTCCTTGTCCGAGTTGAACACAAGCATTTGCTTTAATTTTGGATCAGGTGTAAAGTTTGAATCATAATCAAATTCCGCTAAAACCATTTTACCGTAACCTGTTACTAAAGGGCAAGATGAATAACCATTGTACCTTTTAGAGCTTAAATTTTGAGCATTCGCTAACCGAACAATATTCTCAACAACTACAGGAACTTGTTTTCTAACAGCTGCGCCTGTTTTGGCAGTAGGCAACGCTGCAGCATCTCCTAGACCAAAAATATTAGCAAACTTCTTATGTTGCATCGTTCCTGTATTTACATCAAACCAGCCCGCATCATTTGCCAATATTGAATTTTTAATAAAATCTGGCGCTGTTTGTGGCGGAGCTAAGTGGAGCATATCGAAATGTATACCATATAAACCATCCTTCTCAGTTATCTTTATTTTCTTTCCTTCCGCATTGTAGTTTATAGACGGATCAACATTTTTATCCGCATCTTTCTCCTCTATTAAAACACATCCGCTTGGTTCTTTTGTAATCTCATACCATGCAATCTGATTGTGTCCGTCTACCTTTACCAACTTATGATGATAGCGCACATTAATATCTTTTCGATCGATAACTTCCATCAGCGTTTTTGCAATCGGTTTCACACCAAAAATAACACCTCCGGGAGTAGCAAAAACAATATCAGTGCTTTTACTAAGACCTGATTTCTTAAAGTGTTCTTCTGCTAGGTACATAATCTTTTGTGGAGCTCCCCCGCATTTAATTGGTGTTGCAGGCTGAGTAAATAGTGCAGTCCCTCCTTTAAAATTTTTAAGTACTTCCCAGGTAAACTTAGGATTAGTATAGTTGCTACAAACAACTCCTTTATCTATGGCTTCTGTCAATCCCTCAACTAATGAGGTATCTATTTTGATACCAGGCGCTACGACTAAAAAGTCATAATCATACTTAACACCTGATTTTGTTTCAACAATATTATTCTCAGGATCAAACTTCTCAGCATACTCTTTAATCCAATTTACACCTTTCGGCATGACTGATGCCATTGTGCGTTTGGTTTTTTCAAAATTATAGGTATTTGCACCTACAAGTGTCCAGGCAGGCTGATAATAATGGTATTCTGCAGGTTCAATTAAAGAAACTTTAAATGAGCCCCTTTTGAGCAGTTGCGCAGCTGTCATTATACCAGCTGTACCGCCTCCAATGATTAATATATGTTTCATAATACTGTATTTGTGCGCTGAAAGATAGAAAACCAATTTAAATACGATTGTAACAATTGTTACACAATAGAAATTCAAGAAGTCATGGGTAACAACCTGTTTACTTGGAGACAACGTCGGAATACAAGAAATATCTATCCTCTTGAAAATTTACCCGTCTAAAGAATAATAAAAGAACTATTCTCTCTTAGGAGGACATATAAGAAGCCTAAAATAAGATGATGTAAGTTAGAATTCTGAAAAAAGAAAACACCTTAGCTTCAATCTATCACACTCCAATTTTAGCTTTGGAGAATTCGCTCGATCATAGAAAAGCTGATACTTACCATCGTTTGATTAGCACATAACTAAGTATTGGGTGTATTTTATACAGCACCATAACATTCAATAAAAAAAATAGGTTGTATTATTTGGTGGCAATCACTCTTACAACACTACCTATACCTTGGTGAAACTTTCCTTCATCTAATTCCACATCCAGCTCTTCTGCATAACTAAAATTAAGCCCTCTTAATTCTTTC
>CBFHLF010000091.1:0-8974 GCA_965656555.1 uncultured Acidiluteibacter sp.
TCCTTTTAACAAAAAATCCCAATATAATAATTGGAACACCAAACCCTAGTAGTGCAAGATAGGCGGTATCAGAAAAGACGTAAAATAAAACAAATGCTGCTGTAAAACTAATAACCCGAATAGTTGTAACAATAGCCAATTGTGAATTAATAGCTTTAAGCTCAAGCTCAAACGCTGTCTTTTGTTCACTGTAATAAGAGGATAAATCTTTCATAGGCTACAAATTTGCACCTTTTTATCTAATTAATGGGGTCCTTCTAACATAATTAAACTCCATCTAAAAATATAAATAACTAGCTATCAAGTGTTAATAAATATTTAACAAATTTTTAAAATTAAATGTACCTACATTAAATGTATATACATATATTTGTATCAAAATTTAAAACGAAAACAAATGAAAAAGATTTTACTATCAACAGTTGCGTTAGCATTTGCGGTATTTACATTCGCAGGAAATGAAGGAAAAGGAAATTATACAGTTGACAATAAGCTTTCCAACTTAGAGTGGACCGGAAAGAAAGTTACTGGGGAGCACAATGGAACCATAATGGTGAAAGAAGGGTCTATAATGGTAGAGAATAACATGATCAAAGGGGGAACAATCTTATTTGACATGAGCTCTATTAACTGTACAGATTTAGAAGGTGAGTACAAAGGAAAACTTGAGGGCCACTTACAGTCAGAAGATTTCTTTAATGTAGCCAATCATGCAACTTCAAAGTTAGAAATCAAGTCAGCAAAAAAAGCAGAGGGTGAAGATATGTATAACGTTTCTGCTGATTTAACAATTAAAGGAATTACTCATCCAATCCAATTTCCTGCTGTAATTAAAATGGAAAATGGAAAATTGGTTGCTATTGGTTCTGTGGATGTTGATAGAACTAAATATTCGATTAAGTATGGTTCAGGTCAATTTTTTGAAGGTCTTGGAGACAAAATGATCTATGATGACTTTACCATCAAATTTAAGTTAGGCGCAAAAAGTTAATATTGAGGATTGATTAATAAAGGCGGCCGTCGTTTCTGAAAAGAGGCGACGGTTTTTTTATGAAGAATGGTCACTAATGATAACCCAATTGTTATTAATCTTCTGCCATATTAAACTGTAGTGACCTGACAAGTCTCCTTCCTTTCGGGATAAATACCATTTACCAATCACAGAAACGTATTCATTAGAAAGTATCTCAATATGTAGATTCTGAAAAGTTAACTTACCCATAGATTCTTTGGAGGGATATGCTTTTTTGTAGTTAGCCAATGTTGAATTCCAGCCGTAAGTAAGACCTTTACTTCCAATAAATTTTAATGAATCTGATTTCCAATAAGCCGCCATATAGCACTCTAAGTCCCCATGGCTCCAACACACTTCTTGTTTAGCCATCTTTTGTTCGATAATTTTTATAGGAGGCTGTTCCGATTGTGCTTTTAAGGACAAAGTCATTGCAACTGCAATTAGTAAAAACACTCGACTAATCAATGGGGAAATAGATGGGATAACGTTCATTGTATTTTCTTAAAAAAATAAATTGCTTTTCTTGTTTTCTACCCCGAAACTTCTTGTACTCATTCCAAAGTTGAGGATCTTTTTGAATAACTAATTCAACATTTTTTGAATTAAACTCAAATACTTTTCCATTATCAAAATTTAATAATAGCTGAACGAGTGTCCTAGTTTCTCTTGGAATTTGAAATCCATATGGGTCGTAAGCGAATGTACGTGTAACGATGTAAGCGGAAAATTGACTATAGCTTCCAATCATTGTCAGACGACTAAAATCTCCTTCTGCAGCGATATAGATTCCGCCACCTGTTGAGTATCCCCAAACTGCATCAGGATTGATTGGCTGATATTTTTGAAGGGAATCATTATAAATTAACAACTCCTCTCCTCTCATTTGCAAGCCCTCTGTTATGCCGGGATTATTGGTTTTAAACTCATAAAAAGAAGTATAAACCCCCGGATTGAATTCAAATCCAACAGTGTACATCGCTTCTTCTATTTGAGCTTTTGAACTTATGGCAGCGAATAAAAAAACAAATAGGCCTAGATACCTCATACTTCTTTCATGCTTAATTGTATACGTTTACGGCTCTCGTCAATTTCTATCACTTTAACTTTAACCGCCTGTTGCAAAGTCACCACTTCATTAGGATTGGCAACAAAATGATTCGCTAAATGTGAAATATGAACAAGGCCATCTTGCTTTACTCCAACATCAACAAATGCGCCAAAATTGGTAATATTAGTGACCAAACCTGGCAACACCATTCCCAATTTCAGGTCAGACAATTTACTAACATTCGGATCAAATTCAAATCGTTTTATAGCCTTTCGAGGGTCACGCGCAGGTTTTTTAAGTTCATTCTTCAAATCATTTAGGGTTAACAAACCCACCTCCGAATCTATAAATTCGTCCAAATTCAATTGTTCAATTGCTGAATCGTTTCGAATCAACTCAGCTGTATCTAAACCAACAGATTTTGCCATTTTTTTCACCAATGCATAACGTTCAGGATGGACGGCCGAATTATCTAATGGGTTTTTACCTTCACTTATTCTTAAAAAGCCAGCTGCTTGTTCAAATGATTTAGCGCCCATCCCCTTTACTTTCTGTAGGTCTTTTCTCGTTTCAAACTTCCCGTTCTCTGATCGATAATCAACCATTCGTTGAGCTAACTGTGGGCCTAACCCAGATATGTATTGCAACAAATGCTGAGATGCCGAATTCACATCTACACCTACTTTATTTACACAACTCTCCACTACTCTATCTAAGCCTTCTTTCAAGCTTTTCTGATCTACATCATGCTGATACTGTCCAACACCTATGGACTTGGCATCTATTTTTACCAACTCCGCTAATGGATCCATTAAACGACGACCGATAGAAACGGCACCTCTCACAGTTACATCGTAATTAGGAAATTCATCCCTTGCAACTTTAGAGGCAGAGTAGATAGATGCACCACTTTCATTCACAACATATACTTCTACAGGAGTGTTAAATCGCATTTTTTGTATAAACCGCTCAGTTTCTCTTCCAGCGGTACCATTGCCAATTGCAATGGCCTCCACATTATATCGACTAACAATGGTATTGATCTTTTTAGCAGCCATTGTTGTTTGATTTTGGGGAGCATGTGGATAAATGGTCTCATTATACACCAAATCTCCCAAGCTATTAAGGCAAACCACCTTACAACCCGTGCGAAACCCAGGATCTATCGCCATGATACTTTTTTGACCTAAAGGTGGTGCTAACAGTAACTGACGTAAATTTTCTGCAAAAACTTTAATCGCATCATCGTCTGCTTTCAATTTAGATGCATTCTTAAACTCCGTTTCTATGGAAGGACTCACTAGTCGCTTGTAAGCATCTTTGCAAGCAACCTCAAGAACTCGTCGTAATTCTATATGATTAGTCTTGATAATAGAAGTAGTTATCTTCTCTAGTGCTTCATCTTCATTAATACTGATTTTGCACCTCAAAAAACCTTCACTTTCGCCTCGCATGATGGCTAAAAAACGATGAGAAGGAATTCGTTTTAAGGGTTCACTCCATTTAAAATAATCCTTAAATTTTTCACCTTCTATTTCTTTCCCCTTTATTAATGCAGAAGAGATGATAGCCTTTCGTTCGAAAAGCCAACGAATATTTCTACGGATATACTCGTTCTCATTTATCCATTCAGCAATGATATCACTCGCTCCCTTCAGCGCTTCTTGTTCTGTAGATACTTCATCCGACAAAAAACGAGAGGCAGTAGCAGATAAGTCCTGCAGGTTTTGGGCCATCATCATTTTTGCTAATGGCTCCAGCCCCAGAGCTTTCGCCTTATCTCCACGCGTGGTTCGTTTTTGTTTATAAGGTAGGTAGATGTCTTCTAATAAAACTAAGTCTTGACATTGCTCTATTCGATCTTTTAATTCATCTGTTAATTTCGCCTGTTCCTCTATTGACTTTAGAATCGATTCCTTTCGTTTTTCTAACTCTGTATACTTTGCATACGCATCATGCAAAGCCTCTATCTGCACTTCGTCTAAATTACCTGTTAACTCCTTTCTATACCGTGCAATAAATGGTATGGTCGCCCCACCTGTCAACAATTCTATTGTATTCTCTACCGATGATTTTGCTAATCTTGTCGAGGAAATACAATAATTTATAGCTTTTTTTTCTATATTCATGAAACCTATCTTAATTTTGCAACGTAAAACTGCATGCGAATTTACTTGTTTTGAAGAGTTAATCGCTACCTAGCTAAAATACATCAAATGAAAGGATATCTTTTTCCGCTTTTTTTCCTGACTTGTGCATTAATTTCTTGTGCACAAGACACGCATAATAATGAAGTAAGGATCGACGATAAAATAACATTACGTCCTGTAAAAACAGATGACGAATACAAAAAAGTCCTTCCCGAAGAAGTATATTATGTAGCCCGCCAAGAAGGGACAGAAAGGGCCTTCACGGGAGTTTATGTGGATTTTAAACAAGACGGTGTATTTACATGCCGTGTTTGTGGTAACCCTTTATTCGATTCCAAAACAAAGTTTAAATCAGGAACTGGTTGGCCAAGTTTCTATGATTATTACAATACCGAATCACTGAAAGAAGAGGAAGATAATAAATTAGGGATGACAAGAACTGAAGTGGAGTGTAAGAGATGTGACTCTCACCTCGGTCATGTATTTAATGATGGCCCTGCTCCTACAGGGCTAAGATACTGTATCAACTCTATTGTTCTTGACTTTACTCCAAGAGAACAAATAAAATAACTACAAAAAACTAAGCCTGCTTTTCATTTAATCTCAACCCCTTGATATGAAAAGTATTTTACCCCTTATTACCTTATTATTAATTACTAACCACTCTATAGCCCAACGAGTAAATGCATATGCAAGAGTAACATCAATTTCAGGATCTACCTTATCTCTAAGTAATGTAGATGAGGATGACGATACTTTTGAATCAGGAGACCGATTGATCATCATGCAAATGCAAGATGACGTGATTGGAGCGAATACGAGTAACAATGCTTCCTTTGGAGATTTATCTAATATTCAGTCTGCCGGTTTGTACGAGATTAGAACAATTAGTTCAGTTACTGAATCAGGAGGTGTCCCGATCAGTATTACTTTATCGACTTCCCCTAACAATACGTATAATACGGGATCTAATTCAAGGGTTCAAGTAATTTCATTTCCTCAGCTAGGGTCACCGGACTATACAACTTCAGGAAATATGTCTACCCAAAACTGGAATGGAAGCATAGGAGGTGTGTTAGCTTTCGAAGTAGAAGGAACTTTTACTTTAAGCCATAATATAAATGCCAACAATAGCGGATTTAGAGGAGGCTCTAGAGACGTGAGTTCATCAGGAGGCTGTAACAGTTCTACTTATATTTCAGCTGCAGCAAATCAATTTGCAGATAAAGGTGAAGGTATATACCGAAATACCAATGGAAATTGGGATGAAGCTAAAGGTAAAATCCTCACAGGTGGTGGTGGTGGAAACGAACACAACGGCGGCGGCGGTGGCGGTGGAAATTACACAGCTGGAGGAAATGGTGGCATCGGATGGAACTGTTCTGCGCCTGCAAGTGCAGGTGGACTCGGAGGTATCGGACTGAGCGCACACATTAGCTCTTCTCGTGTTTTTCTTGGCGGTGGCGGTGGCGGCGGTGAAGGTAACAACTCCGTATCTACAGACGGTGGAAGAGGTGGTGGTATCATCATCATAAGAGCCAACGAAATAAGAACAACAGGAGGTTGTGGACAACGAATCATTAGTGCAAATGGACGAAATTCAAGCGATGCAGGTAATGACGGAGCAGGAGGAGCAGGTGCCGGAGGATCAATAATTATCAACGTAGATTCTTGGAACATTTCAACAAGCTGCGACATTCTTTTACGTGCAAATGGCGGTGATGCTGGAAGATCAAATACAGGAAGCGTCCATGGTGGTGGAGGCGGTGGCGGCCAAGGTGCTATCATCTATTCAATAGCACAACCAACTGCTAATACGACTACACAAACCCAGAATGGTAATGGCGGTTGTGATAATAACTCCAACCCGTGTAACAGCAGCACCTCTGGTGGAGGCTCAGGAACAGATGATACAGGTATTATCGACGGCGCCACAGGAGGTCCGTTGCCAATTGAACTTGACTATTTCGATGCTACTAAAAGAGGTTCATCAGTTCTATTAGAATGGAGAACCTACAGCGAAATAAATAATGATTATTTTACGGTAGAGCGATCTGTAGATGGAGAAAATTGGACAGAAATTGTTCGAGAAAAAGGGAATGGGACCATCTCATCTCCTATAAAATATACCTCATTTGATTATCAACCCCACTTTGGAACATCTTACTACCGGTTAAAGCAAACTGATTTCAATGGAGCATTTACCGTTCATTCAATGCATGCAATTGAGTTCAAAAAATTAACGGCAGTTAGCGCCTATCCAAATCCAACAAAAGGGGAACTTACTGTTGAACTTCAAACGGCAGAAACTGAAATTACCGTAATTAATACGTTAGGTAGATCGATTAATTGTCCAATAATTTTTCAGAATACCAAAGCCACAATAAACCTAGAAAATCAACCCAAAGGCATGTACATTTTACAGCTAAAAACACTTACAACACAAGAGTCTCTTCGAATAATAAAAGAATAAACTCTAATACAAATCCTGACCAAATAAAGCACCTTAACTAAAATTTAAGGTGCTTTTCTTTTTAAAGTAAATTAATGATTTACAAAATCACAATACTTATTCATTGCTCAAAATACCAGGTATACGATAAACAGCCAAGTCTATATGACCTTGAATCTGCAGCTGGTCTGGATTAAATATATATGATTTAACGATGGATCCAGGAGGAAAACGATCAATGGTATAGGTAAAATCAAAATGCACCTCATCTGCTTCATTTACCTTAATTGCTGAAGTAGGTACAACTCCGCCGTAACTATACTTTTCGTGAGTATCAGCATCCTCTACAGAAAAAACAATCTGAAAAGAGGACTGTTGACTTACTTTATAACCTACTCCTTTACAGCGTATAAATGCAGGAAATGCAGAAAATGCAGGAGCTAAGTCAAAATAAGACTGAGTCCCATTAAAGTCTGTGCTGAATTCTTTATCAAGTTCTCTTGGCAAAAATTGTTTTCGCTCAAAAAGTGTGAGACCTGATATTTCATCTACGTGAATTGCGCGATATACCTCTCGAATAGCAGGGCGCTCCTTATCAAGTTGAATGATATAATCCGAAAGGGTATCTGCAGAAGAGTCTGCCAATTGAAAAGCTTTCATTGGATAATTTAAATACTTGGTATATGCTTCATCCAACTGCCAGAATCTGGCTCCTGTAGCAGTTGGCATACCATTTACTTCATCAGGGATTAACGTAAACAACTCCTCATCGATATGCTCATAATAGAAGAACATACTGTGTGAAATATTGATGTTACTAAAGAACACAATAATAGTAGTCGCTAGAAAAGGAAAGGAAATCCATCTGGCCTGTAGACGATCAATTAAAAAAGCCAAACTTCCATAAAAAAGAATGATAAAGTAGGCCGCTGCTCTATTTTCAGGATAGTTAATCCCGAACACTAGATTTTGTAACATCACTCCCACCAAACCAACAACAAAAAAGAGCATCAAGACATTCTCTGAACGAAAAAGCCTCTTGACTTTGAGTAAATTAAATGCCAAGGAACCTGCTATTATTCCCGCAAGTAACGTAACAATTATATCTAAATATATTCCTTCACCCATCCATACATACTTGGTTAACGAATGAACGGTGGTGCCATAAAAATCAGAATCAGAGCCTAAATACAGCTTTCCACCTTGCTGAAGGTCCAAGGAATATTTGATTGCAACAGCAAACGGAATAAGTGTACCTAAGGATACGAATAAGGAAAACCTATCTTTCTTGACATAATTAAATACGGCTAAATACAGCACCCCAAAAAGTGCCAATGGCAAAAAAGACAGGTTACTGTATATTGCTAGTAACCAGCCAATGGAAGCCAGAATGGAGCCCTTTCTACTACTGTCTTTGAAAGCAATAGCGGTATTAAGTAGTGCAAACGTCAAAAAAGCAAGGGACAAAGCATATCCCCTTGCCAACCCAAAAAATTCAAGCAGAAAAACTGTTAACGATATACTTAACAAAATAAAAGCAGTGCTACTTTTTTTGTTTAAGAACTTGCGAAATCCATAGATTGAATAATAAAATAAAGGAAAAGCCAATACACTTGGTAACCTAAAAACCCAAATAGCATCTGAATTGAAGATTCTATAAAATAGACCACCTAGAAAACTAAGTAAGAAGTGATTATTAGCATCGACATATCCTGAGTATGGAAGAAAATTCCAATCCATCATGTAGCCGTTCTTTGTAATAATCTCATCATGTATATAAAATACGGTTACGGACCTTATAATAACATAGATGAAAAGAACCACAAATAAAATGTGTGCACCTATATCGAGATGCCGACTACTTAGTTTATCCATTAGAATGGTACATTAAAGAGAAATAGCTTTACTCTACTCTTTTGAAGTTCAAATGATAAAAGTGAAAATCTGGATTTGGTAAATCGATTGTAAACCCATCAACATTACTTTCTACTACCGTAAAAGTAACATAGCCTTCAGGTAAAAAGCCGTCTTTGAACTTAATCTGAAAGGTATCATCTTCCCAATGCTCCAATTTAGAATTGAACAGTTCTTTTGCCGGATTTAAAACTACTTTAAGTTTTTTCTTTTCAAGTTTCACTGTGGCAGTTCCGTACATTTCGTCTTGGTAGATTCCGGTATACTTTTCAAGTTCAAATGATGGTTTGGTTCTCTTTTTACGTTGTGCTAACTTATCTGTGCGTTCCTTTTCCAAACGTTCTTTATAGCGCTGAGAAAAGTGAAAATATAGTTTCGCCCAATCCTTATCATTT
>CBFHLF010000092.1:0-8795 GCA_965656555.1 uncultured Acidiluteibacter sp.
ATCTTATAAAATAGATAAATTGGCGTTAGCTAATCGGTAATTTGTAAAAAAAAACCTCATGAGCTTCATGAGGTTTTTTTTATTATTCTGAGGAGGGCTTTTTCTTCATCGGATAAGCGATTTTCTTTTCTCCAGTGGGTTGTTTGTCTTTGTTATTATCACCCTTTGGCTTTCCCTTAAATGGGCGTTTCTTTTTGTTGGATGGTTTGTTGTTCTTTGATTTAGGTTTGCGATCAGCACCTGAGCTATAACTAGGACCATCGGAAAACCCCGAAGGAAGTGGCCTTTTGGTAACCTCTGTGCCGATAAGTGACTCAATTTTTTGAAAGTTATAAACGTCTCTTTGATTGATAAATGTCCATGCAGTGCCCGTAGACTGAGCTCGTGCCGTTCTACCTACTCGGTGTACATAGTCTTCCGCATCACCTGGAACATCATAATTGATCACCAAATCGATACTATCAATATCAATTCCTCTAGAAATAATATCGGTACCAACTAGTATTTTTAATTTCTGATTTTTAAACCTTCGTAATACTTCTTCTCTCTCTTGTTGGTTCAAGTCAGACTGTATTCCGTCCGCATCTAATCCTAACTTTCTTAAGTTGCGCTTTATATCGTTGACATTTACTTTTCTAGAAGTAAAAATAACGATGCTTCTCAAGTCTTTTTTATCTTTTAAGAGTGATTCTAGTAATGGAATCTTTTGATCGTCGTGCGTTAAAAAAGCCTCCTGAACAACACCTTCTGCCATTTTAGATATGGCAATGTTGATCTCAACAGGATTAACCATAGACACCTTAGCTAAACTTCTAATTTTTGGAGGCATCGTGGCAGAAAACATAATGGTTTGCTTCTTTTTGGGCAGGTATTCAATGATTTTTTTTATGTCATCATTAAATCCCATGTCCATCATTCGGTCAGCTTCATCAAGGATAAGATGTTTTACATTATCCAATTTAGCATACCCCAAATTAAGGTGAGAAAGCAATCTTCCTGGTGTTGCCACAATAATGTCTGCTCCTTCGGTAAGGGCAGTTTTCTCTTGGTCAAACACAGAGCCTGTGCCACCACCGTAAATAGCAATAGAGCTAATACCGCTGAAGTAAGCAAACCCTTCTAGTTGTTGATCAATCTGCTGTGCTAACTCTCGGGTTGGTGCAATAATTATGGTATTTAAATTACCTCCTTGACCGTTTGCAATTTGATGAATAATGGGTAAAAGGAAGGCAGCAGTTTTCCCCGTACCGGTTTGGGCACAGGCGATAACATCATTTTTCTTTAGTATTTCGGGAATCGCTTGTTCTTGAACAGGTGTAGGATCTTCAAAGCCCATAGCTTCTAGGGCTTCATTAACAGTAGGGTGTAAGCCTAAATCAGTAAATTTCAATATGCAAATATTTTAGGGTCCAAATTAAGTATAATTAATCAACTACATCACATATTCCTTTTACTAGCAATTGTTTTAAACAATAGTAAACAAAAGAACCCTTCTCAAGCTGCAAAGAATTGCACTAAATTATCCTATTTTTGAACCATGGATTTTAAGAATTTCGACGTTTCAGACTTGAGTAATCTTTTAGGAGAAAAACAACAGATCTGCATAATTTCACACAAGTCTCCGGATGGAGATTCTATTGGTTCTTCATTAGGACTATATCACTTTTTAAAACAACTAGGTCACCAAATTACAGTCATAACACCTGATCGTCACCCAAGTTTCTTGAATTGGTTAGAGGGGAGTAAGGAAATTGTCAACTTTGAGTACCAATCTCACATAGTGGATAAGACACTAGCAGCAGCTGATTGGATTTTTTGCTTGGATTTCAACGACAGTAGCCGAGTAGGTGACATTACCCCATTATTAGTGGCTAGTCCAGCTAAGAAGATTAACATTGATCATCATCAAGAGCCATCTCATTTTTGTGACTACGAATACATCGAAACAGACGCAAGTTCTACTGCACAATTGGTTTATGAGCTAATTGCTCAAACTCCACAGCGGAATTTGCTGAATCAAGACATTGCCTATGCACTTTATGTTGGTATAATGACAGATACTGGTTCATTCCGTTTTCCGTCGACTACCGCATCTACCCACCATGTAATTGCCCAATTGATAGAAACCGGAATCGACAATGCAGCAATTCATCGGAGAATATACGACAGCTCTAGTGAGAGTAGATTGCGACTGTTAGGCTATTCAATTAGTGATAAGATGCAACTATTTTTAGCACATGGTTTTGCAATTATTGGACTTTCTGAGGAAGAATTACAACGATTCAATTATCAAAAGGGCGACACAGAAGGAATTGTAAACTTTCCATTATCCATCCAGGAAGTTAAAGTTTCAGTTTTCTTATCTGCTAAGGACGATAAGGTTAAAATGTCTTTCCGATCAAAAGGAGATATTGCAGTGAATACAATAGCCAATGAGCATTTCAGTGGCGGTGGTCATACGAATGCTGCTGGTGGAATATCATCATTGTCGCTAGTAGAAACCATGGATAAATTAATCGCTGTTCTAAAATCGAATTTCCCGGTAACCGAATCATAAAACGAATGAAGAGTTCATTTTTGCTAGTCGTACTGATTGCTTTTATTTCTGCGTGTAATAGCCAAGAGAAAGAGGGTAATGCTACTTATCAATCAAAAAAAGATTTTGAAGAGAAAATGATTGCTTCGCACAAGCGATTCATTGAAAAGTCAAATCAGAAAATTCAAAATTACATAGATAGTTCAGCATACAGCTATATAACTACAGGTACAGGTTTGAGGTATGCTGTAATTGAAGCAGGCGCAGGTGTAAAGCCTTCTAAAGGAAATGAAGTTAAAATTTCTTATTCCATTCGGTTTCTAGATGGAGAGGAAGTTATGGGATATAATGAACCAAAATTAAGTTCCTTTTTTATCGAGCAATCGAATGTAGAAACCGGTTTACATGAAGCACTTCAATTGATGAAAGTGGGTGAGAAAGCCTCCTTTATATTCCCTCCGCACTTAGCCTTTGGTATTAGTGGTGATAGGAATGGTATTCCACCACAGTCGACTTTATTGTATACCATAGAATTAATTGCGGCTCGATGAGAATATTAGTTTGTTTAGCTTTCATTTTAACGATCGTTGCTTGCCAACAAGAAAAGAAATATGATGTCCTATCTGATGAATCAACCTACCAATTAATTGCTTTTGATGGTACAGGGATTTCACCAAATATAGGCAACTATCTTGCTTCATACCTTACCATTACCGATACTTTAGGAGATACGCTTCACTACGTCCCATCTTACTTGTACTTCATTGAGTTCTATCAAGAGTCACCACTATTCGAAGTGTTAAGTACTATTAAGACCGGAGATTCAGCTCACTATCGAATAAAAGAACATCAGTTGTTTGATGCATTTGGCTTTGATCGACTGCAAGCAAATAGTAATCGACCATTGGAGTTAAGAATTCGCTTAGTTGATCTAGTAAATGAAGAGGCTGTTCAAGACTCTTTGATGACTGAACTAAGCCATCGCTTGGATAATGAACAAGTGGATATTATTGAGTACATCATGAAGCAGCCAGAGCCACAGTCTTACATTGAAGAGTTGGGGATTTATAAGAAAAGTATCATTATGTCTTTGGAAGGAGAACCCATAAAAGCAGGTGATCGGGTGACACTTTCTTACACTGGTAGTTTTTTAGATGGATACGTTTTTGACGAAAAGACAGGAGATGAATCATTGGAAATAACCTACGGTATGAGTGATCAAATCGTATCAGGGTTAGCGATTGCAATTAAAGGAATGCGCCAAGGAGAAAGTGTGAAAATAATATTACCTTCGCATCACGCTTTTGGTGGCCGAGGTTCTGTAAAAGGCATTGTTCCACCTTATACACCAATTGTTTATAATTTAACTATAACAAACGTAACACGTAAACAACAACAATGAAAAAGAACGTAATTAAAGGTCTTACAGCTGGATTAATTTTATCTGCGGCTTTGGTATCATGCAATGAAAATAATGACAGTGCTGAGTACCCTGGTTTTACAAAAATTGAAGATGGTTTATTTATCAAATACGAATCTCGTTTAGAAGGTGAGCGTCAGGTTGCTTTCGGTGATATTCTTACCATGGACTTAAGCTATGGTACTAAAGATTCAATTTTGATGAATACGAAAGAAAATGGTAATCCTTTCCGTTTGCAAGTTGATAGTGGATCGTTTACAGGAGATATTATGAATGCATTTAGTCAACTTAGAAATGGTGATAGTGCTACTGTTATTACAGGAGCCTTTGATTTCTTTACCAAGACAGTTGGAGCTCAAATGCCTGATTTTATTGATTCTGCAGAGTCGTTGTATTTCAACATTAAATTGAATACGGTAGAGTCTCAAGAAGAAGCGCAGAAAAAAGCGGAAGCTGAAAATGCACAAGCAGCTTTAAAGGAACAAGAAGAGTTAGCTGCTTACATCCAAGAAAATGGAATTACTGCTGAACCAACCCAAAGTGGTTTATATTACATTTCTACTCAGGCAGGAACAGGTGATGCTGCAGAAGCAGGTAAAATGGTTAAAGTTCATTACACTGGTAAATTCTTAAATGGTCAAGTATTCGATTCTTCTGTTGAAAGAGGTGAGCCATTTGAATTCAATTTAGGTGTAGGTCAAGTAATTAGAGGATGGGATGAAGGTATCGCATTAATGAAAGAAGGAGAAAAAGCTACTTTAATTATTCCATCAAGCATCGCATATGGCCCACAGCAAAATGGACCGATACCAGGATTTTCTACTTTGGTATTTGATGTAGAATTAATTGAAGTTTCTGAAGCCGCTGAATAATGCATAATTCGATAAAAATAGCAACCATTACTGCAAGTGTTTTGATGTTAAGTGCATGCAGCATTTTTCAAAAAAACGACGGAAATGCGAATCAGCGTCAACTAAATCAGCCTGTAACGTCGGCTTCTGGTCTTACTTATGTGCTTACTGAATTAGGTACTGGAGATGCAGTTGATAGTAATGATGTGGTTACAGTTCATTACACAGGGTTTTTAACTGATTCCACTAAGTTTGATTCTTCGAAAGACCGTAATAAGCCATTTACATTTAAAGTTGGTTCAGGTCAAGTAATAGAAGGATGGGATGAAGGTTTAAGTTATTTGAGAGTAGGCGATAAAGCTACCCTTACTATTCCTTCAGAATTGGGTTACGGAGAAAGAGCACAAGCAGCAATTCCTGCCAATTCAACGCTAATTTTTGATATAGAAGTAATTAGTAGTAAAGAAGGTGCAAAACCCTATGATGTAGAAGGGCTAGATACAACTACATTAGCATCTGGCTTGCAAATGATAATGATTAATTCATTACCCGATGCTCCACAGCCAAAGTCTGGTGATTTAGTATCGGTTGATTACTCAGGCTATCTAATGAGTGGGAAGCTTTTTGATTCTTCCGTTGATAGAGGAGAACCTATTAAGTTTCCGGTTGGTCAAGGAAGAGTAATTAAGGGATGGGACGAAGCTATTCAACTATTACATATAGGAGAAAAAGCGCGTCTAATTATACCTTCAGGCTTGGCTTATGGAGAGCGAGGCGCAGGAGGTGTTATTCCACCAAATGCCACGCTTATATTTGACGTTGCATTAATTGCTATAAATTAATCAAAAGGCCTTCATTTAAATGAAGGCCTTTTTTTTGTGTTTGTTTGAACATGAATTAACATTTAACTGTTCAATGTTTACGAGCTAGGCAGCGCATTTTATAAATGAATGTCTAACTTTGTATTAGATAGTTTCTAATTAACGAGCTTCGATTCATGGAAAAGTATGATTTATGTGTAATTGGTGGAGGTCCTGCAGGTTATGCGGCTGCTATGCGTGCTATGGACTTCGGCAAGAAAGTAATCCTTATCGAGAAAGCTAAGCTCGGTGGATATGGTATTTATGATGGTGCACTTGCATCGAAAACCATGTGGGAGTTATCGAATAAAATTAGAACAGTTAGAGAAACAATTGGGCAGGACAGAAAAATCGATATGACCTTTGACGAGGTGAAAACCATTATTGAAGAAGCCCTATTTGAACGAAAGTTTCAATTATCATGTCATCTAAGAATTATACATGCTGAGACAAACTCAATCACCTATGAAAGAGGATTAGCTAGTTTTATTACTTCAAAGGAAATTAACATTGAAAAACCAAATGGTGAAAATCAAACGATTTTTGCTGATAGAACTATAATTGCAACAGGAAGTAGACCTCGAATTATACCTTCTATAACTGTTGATGAAAAAAATATTCTGACATCTGATGGTATTCTACATTTAGATGAGTTTCCAAAAAGCATGGTTATCCTTGGTGCAGGAGTTATCGGTTGCGAGTTTGCAGCGATGTTCTCAAATTTTGGACAGACGAAAGTTTATTTGATAGATAAGGCAGACCGAATTTTACCTTTTGAGGATGGAGATGTTGCTGATATGGTCGCCACCAACTTAGAAGAAAATGGAGTAGTTATTCACCGTGGTTCTCAGTTGATTCGAATGGATCACAAAGATGGTGGAGTAGAATACGAGTTAGAAAATAAAGATGGAACACGTGAAGTTATACAAGTAGATAAAGCCCTGCTTTCGATTGGTAGAGTGCCAAATTATGAAAACCTTAATTTGGAAAATGCCGGTGTGTCTATGAGTAAGAGAGGTGTTCATATTGGAGATGTAGACACCCAAACAAATGTACCACACATTTACGCTGTAGGTGATGTTTCCGGAAATATGGCCTTGGTTAATATTGGAGAACGCGAAGCGCGACATGCTGTAGTAAAGATGTTTGCTGATTTTCCTGTTAAACCTATTCGATATTCAAATATCTCTACGATTATGTTCCTGAATCCAGAGGTTGCAGCAGTTGGTATCAATGTTCAACAAGCAGTTGAACAAAATATACCTATTCGAGTTTCAAAAGTTGACTACTCAACTATTGCTCGTGCAATCGCTATGCGTAAAACGAATGGATTCTTTAAGATTATTGTATCTGACGATGAAGAGATGAAAGTCTTAGGTATGCGTGCTGTTGGTGAGCATGCGTCTAGTGCAATTCAATCTGTTGCCTTGCTGATGTATATGGGAAAAGGTATCGATGAACTTGCCCATATGATTCACCCGCACCCATCCATTGTAGAAGGTATACAAGAATGTGTTCGAATGTTGTTGGGTAAAAGCGTTTACAAATCTTCTGTGTTTAAAGATAAATTGAAGTGTTATCGATTAGTTAATGGTGAAAAGATGCCGTTAAATGTAATCGAGGAAAACAGTATGACCCACGTTGAGAACGTTTCAAAATACCATGAATACAAAGAGGACTAATCTCTTAGTCCTCTTGTAAATCATTTTTTTTTATGTCTAAGGCTAAGGCCTAAAAGCAGGATTATTTACGAACTCCTCATCCGACAGTGCTTTTAGAAATGCAATTAAATCAGATTTTTCTTGTGGTGTTAATGCAATTTGATGTCCGTTGGCTCCCTGACGGTGTATCATATCTGGGCTTAGATTAGGAGAATTCCGATTAACATCTGACATGTAAAATTCAACCACTTCTTCAAGTGTGTTAAACCGTCCATCGTGCATATATGGAGCTGTATAAATTAAATTTCTCAGCGAAGGAACTTTAAATTTACCCACATCAAATGGCTGTTTTGTTACAGCTGCTAAACCCGAATCTGGATTTAAGTCAAGACCATTATTTTGAAAGGTAAATTCTGTCCAGTTTGGATTAAATCTTCCTCCATGACAGTGACCACAATCACCTCTTTCCTGATCATCAAAAACTTCAAAACCTCTAATTTCTTCAGCCGTTAAAACTCTACCGGTAGGGACAATTCCCGAAAGGGCTCCAAAATAATTATCAGCAGGACTGTTTCCTGAAACCAATGTACGTTCGAATTGAGCTAATGCTTTTGTAATTGTGGTCGAGTCTAGTTGCTGATTTGGAAAAGCTCGACTAAACTCATTTACATATGAAGGTATTGCTTTTAACTTTTGTTCTACATTCGACCAGGTTTCCATCATTTCTAGAGGATGAGTTACTGGTGTTAGTGCTTGTTCTTCAAGTGAATTAGCTGAACCATTCCAATTAAACTTCTCAGCATAAATGAGGTTTACTAATGGCATCGCATTGATTATTCCAGGTTGCCCAATCGCACCAAGACTCACCGCTTTTCCTCTATCATTAAATGAATTTGCAGGATTATGGCAGCTTGCACAAGAAATGCTATTATTTATCGATAGCTTTTTTTCAAAGAATAACCTTTTACCTAAAGCAATTCCCTCTATTGTTAACGGATTATCTGCAGGAATATTAATTGGCTTTGTTTGACTCGCGAATAATGGAGGCAATTTAAGTGAATATGGAGTAGGGGAGTCACTAGGACAATCATTGCAAGGGACTGGCTCTACAGGATCATCGTTTGAACAGGCTGATAATATAGAAACCCCTACAAGTAAAAAGATATAAGTAAATTTTTTAAGGTGTTTCATAACTTTAAGTTTTAATATAAGGGGCTACTTTTTTATGTAGCCCCTTGTTTTTTTATTTTACAGAGACTGTAAATACATCCTTTCCATTGGTATTCAATAATCGTTGAGCATCGTAGATAGGCATAATTCCTGGTCCATATACATTGAAGTCCCAATTTACAGGATTTGTATACCACTCATTAATATCTTTAGTAAATTCTAATGTGATATCGGTATTTCCAACAGTGAAAGAAGAATTTGGAATCATTACTTCGAAGTGATTAGCAACAAAACTTG
>CBFHLF010000093.1:0-2284 GCA_965656555.1 uncultured Acidiluteibacter sp.
TGAACATACGAAGTAGTATTTTCAGCTGCTCTACTGAAATTATTGCAGAAAATTGGGTGTTTGGTGTTGGCCTAGACCATGTGCAAGAGCGCTTAAATAGTTGTTATAAGAACTATGAAAACGAAGAACTATCATCGAAAGACTACAACACACATAATCAATATTTTGACTTACTATTATCAGCAGGTCTTATTGGGTTACTTAGTTTCCTTCTTATTCTTATCTTCCCAATGGGAGTAAACAGTATCGCCTCAAACGCTCCGCTTCTCTTTTTTAAGCTGTTCATAGGAATTTGTTTCTTTTCAGAAAATCTATTGAGCAGGCAGCACGGAGTCGTTTTCTTTGTAATGATTAACTGTATTTTTATCTCTAATTACTATTGGAGAAAAACCAATAATGATACCGTAACATTCTAAGTTTTCAATTAGCGGATAATCCATAACTTTGACTTCATTTTAAACTACAATTAGTGAGTAATATCCAACCGTCTAATAAAAGCCAAGTAGCTCATTTTTTTAACCTGATTTGGATTCTTTCCCTAAAGAACCTAAAACTGCGGTATAAAAATTCTATTCTGGGGTTTATGTGGAGTTTATTGACCCCACTCCTCTACCTTGCAATTTTCACCTTCATTTTTAGCAACGCTTTTCCTGATGTAGAGAACTATCCGCTCTATGCATTAACGGGACTTATATTTTGGAACTTTTACAGCAATGCTACTACCACAGCAATTAATTCCGTAATTAACAGCCGAGGAGTATTAAAGTCTATAAAAGTAGAGACCATTGCCTTACCGATTTCTGAAGTCGCAACCTCAATCATAAACCTACTCTTTTCATTTATTCCATTTGGTATACTAATGATCATATTTGATGCTTCTATAGGCTTCGAAACGTTACTTATCTTTATCGTAATGCTGCTCTTTTCTTTATTCACATTGGGTATCGGACTATTCGTTTGTGCCTTTAACGTTTACTTTAGAGATGTTGGGTTGCTTTATACTTCCCTTACTCCGGCGTTGTTTTATTTTACACCGATCGCTTATTCTACCAGCTTGGTTCCAGGGCAGTTTCAATTACTCATCAAATTAAACCCGCTGTATCACTTCATGGACATCTTTCGAACTATTTTGTATTACAACGAAGTGCCGAGTATTCAGTCTTGGGGAATAATTATTGGCATTACAATCCTATTTTTTGGTGCAGGCTTATTGGTGTTTAAAAAACTAGAAAAAGGATTCATTTCAAATTACTAATCAATGGAGGAAACAATTACAAATAGAGAAGTAATTATTGAAGCGAAAGATCTTTCTGTTGGTTTTTTAGTTACAAAACATGGGATCAATAATTTTAAGGATTTCCTACTTACTATGGGAATCAAGAAGCTGTTTGAAAACAAAGAAGTTTTAGATGGCTTTAACTTAAAAATATACAAGGGAGAGTGTTTTGGTATTATGGGACGAAATGGCTCAGGAAAGAGTACGTTTTTAAGAGCTATTTCAGGAATTATGAAGCCAAACAAAGGAACACTCACTGTTAATGGCAAAGTAGCCCCAATGATGGCATTAGGGGTTGGTTTAGAGCCTGAATTAACCGGATTAGAAAACATTAAGCTCTTAGGCACTCTTATGGGACTAACCCAAAAAGAAATTAAAGATTCCTTAGAAGCAATCATTGAGTTCTCAGAACTCAACGATTATGATATTAACTCCCAAGTAAAACGATATTCTCAAGGAATGTTGGCTCGATTGGCTTTTTCTATCACTGTAGCTAAAGATCCAGAAATCTTAATTGTTGACGAAGCATTAACTGTTGGTGACCTTGGATTTAAACAAAAGTGCGCAAAAAGAATAGAAGAAATCCGAAAAAACGGTAGTACCATTATTTATGTTTCCCACCATTTAGAAGATATTAGAAGTATCTGCAAAAGAGCTTGTTTTATTAAAGATGGAAAAGTCTTAAAGGTTGGCCCTATTGAAGAAATCTCCGATTTGTATGAATTAGAGATGGCTAAAAAGAAGGGAAAATAATAGGAGATTAAATCGATTACTAGAGTGGGACTAATAGGAAAAATAAGAGAGGTTATCGGTCGTCAGACTTTTATGCAAAGCCAAGAAAAGTGGAGCTTTCACAGGTTCATGGTTTTTTTCTTTTCAATTGACGGGCTTAAAAAAATGATTCGTTTTGCAGGCAAAGTACTGCGGTATGTTTGGAGAAAGTACTTAGGTGGTCCGCAGACAGAAGATTTGGTGTATGCCAAATGGAGAAAGAAAAACATGCCCAAG
>CBFHLF010000093.1:2294-8774 GCA_965656555.1 uncultured Acidiluteibacter sp.
AAGGACTTTGCGGCATATGCAGCCAATGTAAAAAAGTTAAAAAGTCAGCCGTTATTTTCTATCATACTCCCTGTTTACAAGCCCAATATATCCTACTTCAAGCAAGCTATAGATTCCGTACTGGAACAGGTGTACACTAATTGGGAACTGTGTATTTCAGACGACTGCTCATCCAACGATGAATTAATTAGCTACTTAAAAGAGCTGGAGAAAAACGAAAAAATTAAAATCAACTATAGAACAACTAATGGGCATATTTCAGCCAATAGTAATTCTGCATTGTCATTAGCCACAGGAAATTATGTCTGCTTTATGGATCATGACGATTTATTGACAAAAGATGCACTTTATCAATTTGCGATAGCTATAAATGAAGATCCCTCAATAGACATTCTATATTCTGACGAAGATAAGATTACCAACAAAGGCCGCTTTGTGCAGCCAAACTTTAAACCACAATGGAGCCCTGACAGTTTTTTATCTAGAAATTACTTAGGACATTTTGTAGGGCTTAAGAAATCAATTATTGATCAAATTGATGGATTTAGACTAGGGTTTGAAGGTAGTCAAGACTATGACCTACTGCTACGAGCAACTGAAAAGGCAACCACTATCAAGCGAATTCCCAAAATTTTATACCACTGGCGGATGCATGAGCAATCAACAGCCATGAATGAAGAAGCCAAAGACTATGCGTTTCAAAGTGGCGTAAATGCATTAAATGAAGCGCTGAATAGAAGAGGTATAAAAGCAACTGCATCACTTCAAACAGGAAAGCCAGGCTTTTATAGAATTCAGTATGCAATAGATCAAACTCCTAAAGTGAGTATTATTATTCCTACCTATAATAACTCTGCGGTACTAAGCACATGTATTGAATCTATATTTAAGCTAACCTCGTATCCAAATTTTGAGATTGTGCTCATTAACAACAATAGTACAGAAGAGGCGCTTTTTGACTGTATAAAAAAGTGGCAAGCGGCTTACGGCGATCAGTTTCGCTTACTTGATTGCCCTTACCCGTTTAATTATGCTAAACTGATGAATGATGGTGTTCGTTTTTCAAATGGATCATTCATTCTGCTCTTAAACAATGATACCGAAGTCTTGCATGCGGATTGGATAGAGCAAATGCTGCACCATGCACAAAGAAAAGAGATCGGTGCTGTTGGGGTGAAGCTACTGTACCCGAATGATACGGTACAACATGGAGGAGTTGTCATGGGCATTGGAGGTGTTGCAGGACACACATTTATCGGTGCAGGAAAAGACGACCCTGGCCAATTCTATTACCTTACCTCTGTTACGAATTACAGTGCAGTAACTGCAGCTTGTTTATTGGTCGAAAAAACGAAGTATGAAACCGTTGGAGGTTTTGATGAAAAGTTGGCCGTAGAATATAACGATGTAGATTTTTGCCTAAAATTAATCGAGAAGGGCTATTACAACCTCTTTAATCCTGACGTGGTATTGTATCATTACGAATCGCTAACAAGAGGTCATCCTTATGCAACTAAAGAAAGTTATAAAAGGCACGTAAGTGAGGTGAAATACTTTAAGTCGAAGTGGCAAAAATATATTGATAACGACCCATTTTATAATCCCAACTTATCATTGACTACTACGCATTTTGAGCCGGATGTGATTTTGTAGCCTAATTGACTAATAAATCATCTATAAACCTTTCCATCGTTTCCTGTATTAGAATATCCGGCTTTTCATGTAAAATCCTCTCTTTGTTAAGTTGTCTAGCCCACACAACCCCAGAGTAGCTAAAATGCTCTGCTAAGTAAGGTCTTAAATATTCTCCGAATGAATCTCGATACAACAGCATACGAGGTTTGTCTTTTTGATCAGTTTCGTAATACAAGAAACCTATTTCATCTCCCATTTTACCTCCTGCAAACTCCGAGGTATAATTGCTTTTATACTTAGGCAAAAGATAGTAAGGCTCTCTGGAGAATGTATTTTCCATATCAAGCAAACTAACTAGGTCTCCCGTGTAATCAACTTTTCTTGAAACATCAAAATCATCTAACTTAAGTGTTGGAGAGATTGAAGGAAAGTCTTTCCTGATTCGGTTAATAATCAATTGATATACATGAAAAGCTCCCATCCTATTCCAGTGTGTATCTGATTTATAATAAACCCTATATGAGCTTTTCAAATCAACTAATGTTTGATAAGGGTCAATTAAGTTTACCGATGAATTTGCTTTTAAGTAGTTGACTACCTGCTCTCTTTTCGTAGTGGGTCCCACTATTTCAAATCCTTTGGGTAAAAACTCAGGATATATGGGGTGCTTGAGCGGAGCCAAAACAAAATAGTACGTTATTCCTTCCTTTGCTAGTAATCTTGCACGCGTTTCTAAGTTCTCTTTTATCTGTTCCAATTGAGCCTGTGAATATAAATGAGTTCCTTGGTACACTGATCTAATCTCCTTAGAAGTAAAAAATAGCCAGCCATCTTTATTAATCTGAACTATATCAGGCTTAGGACTCGTATTAAACAAATCATATTTTATATGATTACCAATACTTCGTAGCGCATTTCTAAAAGGGAAATGATCATTATAATATTTATCAAAATTTCGAGGAATCTTCCAGATGTTTACATTCAAATCTGGAAAAGGAGCTAGCTCTCTATTTTCAGACGTATGATTGTCTTTTTGACTAAAAAAGGGGGTAAATATAATTACAAGGAAAGAAAATGCAAAAACCTGTCTACCCTTAATTTGGTAACGCGTTGTAACAATAAATAGTAAAAAGAAAAAACCGATAACTGCGATTACTTTCGCAATTTGATAATACCTATTTATCAGTTCATCATAAATATCATCCATGACAGGCTTAGAAATAACCAACTTAGAATGTGTTTTTGTGAATTGAACAGGTAGTTTTTGCTCAATTAAAGCTAAATCTATTTTGTCCTGACCGCCATTTGAAAAAAGAGTAGAGTTTTCAGCTAAAAGGTTAATTGGTATTTCTACATCATTTACAGTGTTAGCTAAACTAAATGAATTAATAAAAAGTCGAATAGGAGAAGCAGCACTCACGTAAAGCCTCCTAATCTCTAAATCATTAACAAATGGAACAATTACTTTGTTAGATCCACGCTTCAAAGTTCTAGAATATGGAACTGCTCCTGCTTGAAAAGGTGAGATATTATAACTCATAATGACCTCTTGCTCAGAGTCACTTTCTATTTCCATTACAATTTCTATATTGCGATGAGCGACAAATAACTCTAGCAACGCAAAGCTAAAAACCAAATATATTAACCAAGCCCCTATTAGTGATACGACTACACCTAAAAGTTTAACTTTCATAACTTAGAACCTAAAGTAAATAAATGGATTATATGTACCATTTGCCATTTCGATGATTGACAATATTAAGACTGAAAATATCACGACTTGTTTGGTAATTAAAAACATCCCACTTTGAGTATTGATTTTAAATAATTTAAGCATAGGAATACTTACCAAAATAGATATAATAAAGGTAGTCCAGTAATACGGATTCATGACACTACTAATTGAAAAAAGCCCTGACGAAGATGTTAAACCCATCATTGTTTTTTGCAGGTAAATCGCATCGCCCCAATTTTCTATTCTAAAGAATACCCACCCGAAAAGAACAACTAATAACATATACATATGCTGTAGAAAATTGGGCATTTTCTTTAAGATTCTATCCCACCCCGCTCGCTCTAACAACATAAAAAAACCATGAAATAACCCCCAGCCGATAAAACTCCAGCTAGCGCCATGCCATAGACCAGTTATGAAAAACACTATGAGAAGGTTACGCATTGTAAAAAGTGTAGAACCTCGACTTCCTCCAAGTGGTATATATAAATAATCTCTAAACCAAATGGATAGCGAAATATGCCACCTTGTCCAAAACTCTCTTATGGATTTAGAGATATAAGGAAAGTTGAAGTTCTCTGCTATATCAAAACCAAACATTTTGCCCAGACCAATGGCCATGTCTGAGTATCCCGAGAAGTCAAAATAGATTTGTAAGGCATAAGCAACGGCTGCCAACCAAGCCAGAGGAGTGGATACATCGCCAACAGGAAGTGCATAAATATCATCCGCAATAAACGCCATTGGGTTAGCCAACAACATCTTCTTTCCAAGGCCAATTACAAACCGCCGAATTCCTTCATTAAACTTGCTTAAGCTTTGAGTTCGTTTTACCAATTGAGCTGCAATCTCATTGTATCGAACAATTGGACCTGCTACTAATTGCGGAAAAAGAGCAACATATAGTCCTAGATTTAGAAAGTTGCGCTGCGCTTTCACCTCTTTTCGGTATACATCTACTAAGTAAGACATACTCTGGAAGGTATAAAAAGATATTCCTAAAGGCAATCGTTCGTACTTTAACCCTTCAATAGCCGGAAGTGAGATTAAATTTAAAATCTCATTCAAGTTTTCAACCAGAAACTCCGCATATTTGAAGTAGGTCAATACTCCTAGATTTACGACAACACCGACTGTTAATGCCACTGTCCTGCCACGGCCTTCCTTTTTCTCAATCCACTTGCCAATAAAAAAGTTTAATAAGATAGAAGCGAGCATAACAAACACCTTCTCTCGTTCGCCCCAAGCATAAAAATAAAGTGATGCAATAAAAAGCAACGTATTCTGCCATTTGATATTTCGCCAAATAAAATTGCCAATCAGTACGAATGGAAGAAATGAAAACAAAAATAATAACGAGCTAAAAACCATCTAATCTATTTTTTTTGAAAGCATTAACGATATTTCTTGAGCACCTCTAGCATTTAAATGTCCATTATCATAATAGTATTCCTCTTCGGGAAGGCTATCTGATAAGTCTAGGATTTGAGTTTTATCACTTACCATTTCAGTTACTCGCTCGTTAAATCCATTAATTTTTTCTTTGTATGAAGGCAGTCTCACTAAATACAGATCAATTCCTAATTGGTTGCACTTATCATCAATAGCTATTAATGCAGCTTTGTAGTCTGACAACTCATCTGCTAACTCGTAGTTAACGCTTAGTGTTCGGTCAACCAATTTGTTTAACTTCTGTTGATCATTCGATAAAGGAATAAAACCATACTCATCTATATCGGTCGTTTCATCAGGTTCTTGTGGCCCTTTTAGGTAATAATTAATCGATTCAAATATATTCTGATTTTCTCTATATAACCAGCTGACCTTTGAAGGAATATATGTTTTTGAAGAATGCTGAACGACCTCACGTAGTACCGGATCATACTGAATAAAAGGAAACAACTTATCCCTGCGATAAATAGCTTTTTCATTCTGCTTGAAAGTATTCTGATCATCAATAACTAAAATAACTTTCTCGGGTGTATCAACACTCATAATAATTTGGAAAATACTATGATGAAACTTAAGGTTAGAACCAGAGTATCCAAAGTTGTAAACAGTAAATTGATCTAGTTTTCGCTGCAACGCTCCCGCATCTATCCCATTTAAAGATCTAGAAGACCCCAAAATAACTATGTCGCTTTTAATTTCACCTAGCATCAATTTATGAATTCGTAAGTCATGCTGTCGCTTAACGGCACCTTCTGCAACGAAGTATCCTATCGGTTTTTCTACCAAAAAGATGATTAAAAGGAATAGCAGTATTTTAAATATCAACTTTTTCATTAAAACTGAAAGTAAATGAAAGGAATATCTTGATCAAATGAAAACGCCATAATGTACAACGTGATACCTATGTAAAGCGGCCATCTAATAATTGCAGGCTTATTTGCTATAATATCCCTCATACGACCTTTGTACTCTTGAAGATAGTGTACATATTCCAAAATAAAAATTGAAATAAATAATGCCACAAATTGAACTGAAGTCTGACCCAAATATAATGTATGAGCTCGACTATTAGATGAGTTTTCAATAATACTTTGTAGGTCTATCCCCCAACCTTGAAATAAACTACCGCCCAAAGTTTTAGCGGTGTATAAATCTTGAGTATAAAATAGTATTCCCAAGACCGCAAAAATCATATACGTTTTAAAGCGCAGAAATCGCCTATACCATACTGATTTCCTAAAGCTACCTAACCAACCATTTACCGTTGATTTTAATTTAGTCAACTTTAAAGTCAACACCACCACTAGGCCATTAAGTGCGCCCCAAATCAAGAAGTTATAACTAGCACCATGCCATAGCCCTGAAACCAAAAATACGATTAGCACATTTCTATACGCTTTTTTTCTACCTGCCTTACTTCCTCCTAAAGGGAAGAAAATATACTCTTGAAACCAATTAATTAACGAAATGTGCCAACGATTCCACAACTCACTCAAGCTCTTGGCAAAAAATGGGCGTCGGAAGTTTTCCATTAGTTTTATGCCCATAACCTGAGCACCGCCTATTGCAATATCTGAATAAGCAGAAAAGTCACAATAAATTTGGTAAACAAATAGGCATGAGCAAAGCAATACCGAAAATCCATTAAACTGCTCAGG
>CBFHLF010000094.1:0-8735 GCA_965656555.1 uncultured Acidiluteibacter sp.
ATCTACCGGAACTCAGTTTGATGGAGGTTGGGGAGTATTATTCTACAGCCGAAAGTTTTACGTTGGTTTGTCTCAGCCTAGAGTTGCTCAAACTAAATTCTTAAATGCAGATATGTCAGACTACCTGTCTAGCAATAGCTTTATTGGATATGTAGGTGGTGATTTTCCGTTGAGTCGCACATTGGACATTCGTCCTAATTTGGTAACTAGGTACACGGAAGATGTCCCATTATACTTAGAAGTGAACACTATTTTTACTTACGACAAGATGTTTGATTTTGGTTTGTCTTATCAGTGGGATAGTAACGCAGGATTGATTCTTGGATATGACATCAATAAAAAGCTCTACTTTGGTTATGCTTACTCGATTCCAACATCAACATTGAATACGGTTTCAGTTCAATCGCATGAGTTAGTGATCCGATTTAGAATCAATGAAAATTTAAGAAGTAAGTTTCAGAGCCCACGTTTCTTTAACTAATCATAATTAAATACCCACAAGATTATGTTTTTAAGAAATTACCTTCTTATCCTGTGTTTGGCGTGTAGTTCTTTGGTGTTTTCACAACGAGAATCATACCGTGTTTTCCCTACATGCTTTGCTGATTCAGTAGATATATATGGCGTAAGACAAGTCGGAGATGACCTATATGTTTTATCTGCTAGTTATGATGAAGAGGGAACCATATTACTCGATGAATACACCAATAGGCCTTACACTGATTTATATCGAGTAGACAGTTGTCAACTTAAATTAGCAACTCTCAAAAGCACATTATTAGGCAAAGAGGCAATTTTAAGTTCTCCAAAATATGACGGCCCAATTAGTGCCGATAAGCAAGTATCCGTTATCTTTTTTTCCAACAATAATGAAAAAATGATCGGAGATAAAATGGGCATCTACTACCTGATCAAAGGTACTGATGGGTGGAGTGAAAGTATTCCTTTTCCTGTTAATTCAGATAAATACAATGTGATACATCCATTTTATGATGAAGCAAATAGTAGGTTATATTTTTCTTCTGATATGCAAGAGGGTAAAGGTGGCTTTGATATATATAGCATCGAATTTGATGGAGTAGAATTTGGAAAGATTTATCCTGAAGATAGTATCAATACAGAGTTTAATGAGACGTTTCCTCAGTTTACTCAGGGACGAGTTTATTTTACTTCAGATGGACATAATAGCGTTGGTGGGCTTGATGTATTTTTTAGTCAAGCAGGAGAAATTATTCATTTACCGGAACCCATAAATACCATATATGATGATTTTGATTTACATTTTATTGATGAGTCGACGGGGTTTTTATCAACCAATAGAGCTGATCAAGGGAAAATCGATCAAGCACTATATTTTATTCGGTCAAAGGAAGAAAATACAAATGCACTGTATGCGCTTGAGCAGCAATCATTGCAAATGCATTCCAGTGATTTAAAAACCGTAAATGAAGCGTTAAGCGAATTAATATCAGCAAATGAAAAGAATGGTTTATTCCAAGCACTGAAAAAAACTTCGATTGACCTAAAGGAAGAACAGGACGCTATTAGTGAGTCAATTGCTCTTATTCGATCCAATGGTTCTAATCGATTGCAATCGATTAAAAAGCAAACAGAAGAATTGATTTTGGCTGACCAAAATATGAACTACTCCGAGAAATCGGCGAAGATTAATCAACTGTTACTAACCATTGATAAGATAAACGCTAGTCAGAACGCAGAACAAAAAGAAAAGCTAACGGAGCAGCTGTCTAGGCAAGTAATTGCAAAACTTTCAAAACGGCCTTCTGCTTTATTAAATGAAGTAAAAGGCTATAAAAGTGAGCTAGCTCAGTTAGCAAAAATGGAGCAGCAAAGCGCACAAAATAGTATCGATATTAGCCAATTAGCTGAGTTAGTTAAGCAAGAAGTTGTAAAGTCATCAATAGAGAATCCTGCAATGGATAATTTGATGGCTATTAATAATAAGGTGGATGGTAAGGGGAAATTAGAAAGTAATACTTCCATTAATGCACTTACAGTAGATGACTTAAATAACGCTAAGCAATATAGAAAGGAGTTAAATACTTATCGTAAGAAACAAGCAACGCTTATTGCCAATTATAAGAATCAAGCGATAGCTGATATTATAAATGATACTTCAAAAACTGAAAAAGAGAAACAGCAACAAATTGCAAAATTATCTGAAGCATTAGCGAAGGCCGATTGGACTAAAAATGAATCAGGATTGGAATCCGTTGCAGCTTCTATTGAGGAATTGAATAAAAAATCAGGATTTAAATTATCTGAATCTGCTCAAAACGAATTAAATGCAATAGTGGTCTTAGCAGCTAGTGAACGGCAGCTTATTGATAAAAATCAGGCGATGAAAAATACGCAGTATGATGAACTGCAACAAAAAGAAAAACAGATGAAGCAATCATTTGCTACGCTTGAATCAGATTTGTTAGCACAGTTATCTAACAATGGTCAGCTAAACCCGGAGAATGCTAAAAAGGTTGCTCAATTAGTTGCCGAACGGGCGAATAGTATGGAGCAAGCCCGCAGCAATCAGTCATCCATTCTGGAATTACAAGCCTTAAATAGTGAGCTAAAGCAAATTGATTCATCACTAACAATAAGTGAAGATGCACTTAATGACCTTTTGATGAGCCAACAAGCTGTAATAGAAGGAAAAGAGCAACAAGTGCTAGAAGAACAATACGCTTATGCTCAGGCCGCAACTCAGCAATTATCAGAATCTAAGATGGCCAATAGTGTAGTAGGACTGGTTCAAACTAATAATACTGCCTATGGTAATCAAAAGCTTTGGGTAAAGAGTCCTGCAGGTGTAATCGTTGACAGTATTTTTACCGATGAAAATGGTGTGTTTGTATACCCTTTAGAGAGTAAATTAGATTTGGAAATTGCTCCTGTAGATGGAGATCTTGATCAGGTAACTTTTTACGATGGAAGAACCAAGTCATTGTCTCCAATACAGCTACAAGCAAATGGTGGTATAATTCCACTAGCGCGTTTTGAAACGGCTCCCACAGCAATTCTAGCAAATGCGACTAGGAACAATACAACTAATCAGAACAAATTTCTCTTAAGTAATTCAATAATGAAATCATTAATTGACAACTACCCATTGCCATTAATACAATTCCGTTTTGATTCCTATCAAATACAACGCAAATACTTCGAACAATTAGATGAGCTCGTAAATGTATTAAGCGATTACGAGCAGTTCGCGGTAAAAGTTGTTGGTCACACGGATACTTCAGGTCATCCTGTTTACAACCAACTCCTCTCAGAAAATCGCTCTAAAGCGGTAAAGCGTTACTTGGTTAATAATGGTATGCAAGATGCATCATTCATAGTAGAAGGATACGGTGCGCAGTTCCCTGTTTCAAGTAATGATACCAAAGAAGGCCGTAAGTTGAACAGACGAGTAGAGATTCGACTAGAGGTGAAAGATTAACACATCTGTTTTAGCAGATACAAAAAGGAAGCAGTCATCGATTGCTTCCTTTTTTCAGTATAATTGAATTAAACGATAGTTAATTTTCTAAGCTCAGATACCATGCATTAAATTTTCTACTCATTTGCCGAGGATGACTTTCCGTTAAAAAGTGCTTTCCTTTACCCAAATAATTATACTCAGCATTTTTGAAATTAGCCATAGCATATTCTACCGCCGCTTTTTGATTAACTAAGCCCTTTTTAGCATAGAAATACAGAATTGGGACATTGGTTTCCTTCATACCAGTTGAAATGTAATCTAATAAGCTAGCGAATTCACTTTCTCCTTTTCCTTTGGTGAACGACAAGACTGCAGGGTCTGGACCTCTCGTTATGGCGTATCTTCTTTCCTCATTTTCCCAAGGTGAAGTGTAAAAAGGATAAGCTTCTTTCGGCAATTTTCTTCCGGTAAAGAAGTTAACTGCTAGGTTTTTGCCGGCAAAGTTTCGTTTTACCATCCACTTTTCGTTTCCTTTTGTGGTTCTAGTAATTCGCATAAAAGCTCTAAAGCTGAAAGGCAATTGATCGTACATCACATCAGCAGGCATAAAAGGAGCTTCAAACAGGGTTAGCCCTTTTACATTTTGTGGCTCTCGAATGGTGTATAGCATACCTGCAATAGAACCAATATCTTGCACAAAAAAGGTCACATTCTTTAGCTTTTTTGCTTCAATGAAGTCTTTTAGCATTTGGTACTGTACTTCAACAGAAGTATTGCTATCAGAAGGAAAGCTAGATTTTCCAAATCCTAAAAAATCGAGGGCAATTACTTTCTTATTGCTGTCAATTCCTGAGATTATATTTCGGTACAGGTATAAATTGGCAGGCAAGCCATGCAATAAAATTACAGGGTCACCTTCTCCGGATTCTACGTAATGTACTTTCTCAGTTCCCAGTTCTATGAACTTGGATTCAAATGGAAAAGCTGCGGAAATATCTTTTTCTGCTTTAGTTGCTTTACCAGGGTAGACCTCTTGAGCTGATAAGAAGGAAGTAATAGCTATAAGCGCTAAAAAAAAGGTGATTTTTTTGATGTTGAAGTTCATGTTATTTCTTTTTAAGGTTTTTAAATAGTCTGCTGAAAATGTAAATATGGCTTAAGAAAGTGGCTAATCCGTAGGTAACAAACATTAACCATATAAAGCCTAGATTCTGGTCGTATAGCTTTAGTCCAAAAAACTGAGGGAATGCGGTAATTAAATCTCCAAACCCAACAATATTAAAAATCCAGACTAAAGGAATTGCGAAACGCCATTTGTTCTTTAATGCAATAGAGGTGATGATAGCTAAAACGGCTGTGGTAAAATCTAGAAGGCCTACAGTGGTTAAAAATTCAGTAGGAAAACCATCGTAAAATTGCTCCTTAGCCATAAAGGATAAGCCTAAGTATCTGAATGTATTTAAGAATACAAAGGGCAAGAGCGTATCTTGGATAGATAAATTAGCAAGTCGGGGTTTTATCCACCAATTGAAAGCTAAAATAATTGCTATTGTGCCAGTAACAGCTTGTAAGTTGATAATTGAGAAATTGTCCATAGTTGTTATTTTTAGTTTTTGGGAATAGGTTGCTTATTCAATTGCTTAAATATGAATTTTGGTGCCAATCGACTCATTAACTTAAGCTGAGAAGATAGTCCTGGTGTTATTTCGTCTTTACCATTAGAGTAATCCTTCCAGAAAGCTTGTGCTAACTCTTCCGTTGGCATCGGCTTTAGATTATCGTCTTTTAAGTTGGCATCTTTGGCTAGTTTGGTATCAACCACTGGTGGAAGCAGCTCAACTACTCGAATGTTGTGCGGCTTCAGTTGTGGTCGTACAGCTTGTGTCCATAGGTGTAATGCGGCTTTTGTGCCAGTATAAACAGGCGCCTGAGAAAATGGAACGTAAGCCAACCCTGATGAAACATTGATTAATGCGGCATGATTACTTTTTTTCAGTTGTGGTAAAAAGTAGTGCAACATTCTAATTGGAGCGTGATAGTTAATTTCAATTTCCTCAAACTGCTTCTGTAAATCGTTGCGTTCGTTCCCCGTATCTAATAGTACCATGATGCCTGCATTGTTTATCAATACATCAATACCACCAAAGTCGTTTTCAAGCGTTAAAGCCAGCTTTTTTACATCGTCTTCTTTGGTTACATCGCTTTGAAAAAAATGGATGTTAGGGTGCTCCGCTTTTACTTTTTCTAATTTGGATAGGTTTCGACCTGTAATAAATACGGTATGCCCGTGCGTTAAAAATTTTTTCGCAATGGCTAAACCAATTCCTGATCCGCCGCCGGTAATTAATACGTTTTGTTGTGCTGCCATGTTTTGTTGAGTTAGATTGAACCTGAGTTTAATAGTTTATTGTGCATCCAGAATAAGGGTACCGTTGGAAGCAATTCTATGAGAATGCCAAAAATGATGAATGGAGTAGGCGGGTAATACCTCAAACCGTAAGTTCGAACCAAGCCACCAATAAATACAGCCAGCATTAAAAATCTGAACAAGGCTGTTTCAGATGGATTCCAAGCGACATAAAAAAAGGCAATTGAAGTAGCTGCCCAAATTGCCGCTACAAATCGATGGTTATTATCCACCATCGGCTCTAGGCTAGTTGCATCAAATTTGGCTGTGATTCCTAAAAATCCAGTTCCAAGTGCAATTACACCATAGAACACTAAAAAAATACGAATGAATAAAAGCATAAAACCCTCTTTTCTGATTAGACAAGAGGGTTTTTAATGTGTGACAACTTTAAGCGAAAAAAGTTAATTTAAATTTAAACGATTCTGCCAATCAGGGCTTTCTAATATGGTTTCAATGAAATTTTTCTTCTCAAAATGTGTTTTGTAACTGTGACCTCGGTGCAATTCTGTGTACAGGAGTTCAGCTTCGTCTACCAAGTAGTTCATGTCAGGTTCTAAGGTGCTTTGAAAAGTAGCATATTCTTTCTTATTAAATAATAAATTTTTAGAATCTACCATTCCCATATTCATAGCTACCGTTACTTTTTTATGGCACCTACATGGATTTTCTTTGTTGACCAATCCACATTTGTTTTGCATAAAATTATGCAGATCATTACGCGCTCGGCTCAGCTTTTTGCGGTAATTATCTTTACTTAAATCCATCATTTCAGAACCTATGGAATGATCAGCACCGAAGATATCTCCAATAATGTAGATCATTCGTTGTTCTTTAGTCAAACAGAGCAACATGCCGGACAAACACTGCAAGCGTACTTCACGAATCTCTTCTTTTTTACTTTCTTGTTCTTCTATAGAAATATCAGCACTTCCACTAGCATCAAGCCTATTTCCTAAGTCTTCAAAATTATTGGCAAATATGTTAGCAGGCTTTTTTTGATCATTAATAAAGTGGTTACGAACGATGCGGTACGCCCAAGTTCGAAAAGCGCTGTCTCCTTTAAACGAACTTAAGTTGCTGATTATTTTTAATAATACCTCTTGTGTTAAATCCTGCGCTTTAATCGGGTCACCTATCATTTTCCAAGCTAGGTTGTAAATAAAGGGCTGATGCTTACCAATTAGCTTGTTTAATGCTTGCTTATTGCCACCTAAAATTTCACTTACCAAACTTGAATCTGGCGTGTCGTCGTTATAGTTTGTTGTAAATGGATTCATTTTTAGACTAATTTTAATAACAGTAAAGGTAACGGTATTTGTATAATCAACTTATTAATTTCATTTCCTCTATCGGTACATTTGCTTTAGAATCGCTGATTAATATGTCATAATCGATATAGTCTAAGGTGTTTTTACCGGCGGTGGGCTCCCAAAATGATTTACTCAATATTCTGATAAACTTAATTTATTTTGTCTTGTAAATTATTCCTTTGTATGCTGATTAAAAATGTTCAACTTAAAAAAGGAAACAGCCACCTATTAAAATAAATAGTAAGTAAAATGGGCACTAGATCAAAGTATACTAAGTTCGCTTTATACTTATTGAAAGACCATTTTTAGCAACCAAGTATTTCCCCTAGGCCAAAGAATACAGCAAGCCATGCTAATCCTTTTATCAAGAAGAATAGAAAACCTGCCCAACCGATGCGTTTGAGCCATGATTTCTTGGTTTTCTTTGCATCTTTGTTCATCTAATTGAGTTTGGCTATTTCAGCAGGTTCCTCTTTTAATATCATTTCAAATAACTTCACTGTAGCGGCAGCGTCACCCTTAGCACGATGTCGTCCTTTAAGCTCTATCCCCAAATCTTTACATAGTTTCCCCAAACTATAGGAATTACGAAATGGTATATATTTTCTACTCAGCACAACTGTGCACAGGTGATTGCGCTCATATTTATAGCCCAAACTTCTAAACTCTTCTTTAATATAGGAATAGTCAAACTTAGAATTATGCGCTATGATGGTGGCTCCTTCAGTTATTTGAACGATTTCTTTTGCTACTTCAAAAAATTTGGGTGCACCAGATACCATAGCATCGGTAATTCCGGTGAGGCGCTGAATAAATGGCGGTATAGGAATTGTTGGATTAATGAGCGTAGAAAATTCTCGAACCACTTTTTTACCATCGTGAATAAAAATGGCTATTTCAGTTATTTTTCCTTGTTTGGCGTTTCCACCGGTGGTTTCTATATCTATTATGGCAAACAATCCGTATTTTTGTACAAATTTATCATTTCAATATGAATTGATTGCAATAAGCAGTAAAACATCAATTAAAATAGTTCAATATGTCTAATAAAAGAGAGTTAAAGCAAGCAATAAAATACAGAACCAACCAATTAATGGAAGATGCATTTTCGTATACCTTAAATCATCCTGGTGATAATGATGAGAAAGCAGATCAACTAATAGAGCGAATAGCCGATAAATGGTTTGAGTTAGTTGCTAAAGTAAATAACTACCCAAAGAAAGGGAAGAGAGCAGAAGTTAAAAAGTACTTTGCAGATATAGAGGCTGAGTTAGATGCTACTGCAAATGATTTTAATAAAGAAATCGATACGCTTTATAAAAGCTAAGACAATAACCAAAAAGACTCGTTTGATTTCAAACGAGTCTTTTTTTTACATGGGTATTATCTTTAAATCTGGATACTTTGGCAGCCATATTTCCAAAGCCTTTTCATCTTTCACATATATGATAGTGTTACGATCTAATTTTACTTTAATTTTTGGCTGTAATACTTTTTCTTTTTTACCTTTCGCCATAATATATTTTTGTTTGTCGTAATATAGTTTAATTTTTTAAATATACAGCTAATTTGT
>CBFHLF010000095.1:0-8498 GCA_965656555.1 uncultured Acidiluteibacter sp.
ATGTAGGTAGGATCTACATTTTCCGGCGGAAAATATGCATTGCCCTCAACTGTAATAATTTGATTGCTTTCGGCTATTACTTGTCCATTCCAAATTGCTTTCATAAGCGTCTATCTTTTTATTTTCCATAGCGTGTCGGTGAAGTAATGTTTGCAATCAAAATAATGATTTACGACTTCAAAGCCAACTACTGCTGCTAATTTTTCTAGTTCTTTTATGCTGTACTTCTGCGATATTTCCATGTAAATAGGCTCGCCTTCCTCAAAGTAAAATTGTTTATCCAATTCTCCGATAGTCACCGTTTGGTCGCGTTTACTAATTAAGTAACTCTTCGTGGCACCACTCACCGGATCATAAATCGGGAAGTGCTCAAAGTTGAAAATGTCAAAATCAGCTCCAAGCTCTTCATTCATACGATTAAGTAAATTAAAGTTGAATGCCTTCGTTATACCATGTGGATCGTTATAGGCTGCCAATATCACATTTGGATCTTTTTTTAGATCTACTCCCATGAGCATTAAGTCATCTTCATTTAGCCGTTCTGCCACTTGAGTAAGAAAATTCTTAGCTGAATCAAGTGTAAAATTTCCAATATTAGAGCCTAAAAATAAAACTGCTTTACGCAGGTTATTTGATTGTAGGTCTTCCAGCGCTTCGAAGTAATCTTTTGCAATTGGGTTTACCTTCAACTCAGGCATTTCAGCAGCCAAACTCATGGTTAGTTGCTCCAATACATTCTCAGAGATATCAATTGGGACATATTCAAAGTCTGCTCCCATTTCTAATAAAAAGCGCAATAGCACCTTTGTTTTATAGCCATCTCCTGCGCCAAACTCAATTAGTTGAAAAGTACCTTCTTGGTAATTGATAGCTTCTGCAATTTTCTCCTTTTGTAGGGAAAAAATCTCAAATTCAGCACTCGTGAGGTAATATTCATCCAGCTTCATGATGGCCTGAAATAACTCATCTCCGCGTTTGTTATAAAAATACTTCGAATTCAATCGTTTTGGCGATTGTGATAAGCTCTCATCTACATCTGCTGCAAATGTTTTTAAATGTTCTTCTGTTAGTTTTTCGACTTCCTGTTGGTCGGGTTCCATATATTATTTTAATTGATTGTATATTAATTACAGTGACTTTGCTAATCGAAAGCCGCTGAACATCCACCTTAAATGAGGATGAAAAAAATTGCGATAAGTAATTCTAAAATGATTTTTAGGAGTAGCGATAGAGCCGCCACGAAGCACCTGCTGATTCGACATAAATTTTCCATTGTACTCCCCCAATGCTCCTGGTGGGGCTTGATAATTAGGATAAGGTCGGTATGCGCTTCCTGTCCATTCCCATAAGCTACCAAAGTAATGACTACCGGCTTCTTGTTGCACTGACAGTTGTAAATTACTTCCTTCTGAAAAAGTATTGGCAGCAATTTGACCCAATTGCTGAGCAGCGACTTCCCACTCAAACTCTGTTGGTAATCGGTAACCTTTCCAACGTGCAAAAGCATCGGCTTCAAAAAAGCTAATATGAGCTACAGGCTCATCCCAAACAATGGGTTTTAATCCATGAAATGTATAGGCATACCATTCGTCTTCGATAAAATGCCAATATTCTGGAGATTTTATTTTGCGGGTATTTACCCAATCCCAGCCTTCGGAAAGCCAATATTTAAATGATTGATAGCCGTCATCTTGAATAAAAGCTAAATATTCTGCATTAGTAATTAGTCGGTTAGAAATTTCAAAAGGATTAATGTAAGCCTGATGAACTCCTTTTTCATTGTCAAAATGAAAACCATCTCCTTCATGCCCTATGCTGTATACACCTTCATTAATAGGAGTGAAAAGTAATGGAGCTGCAGAGGCTTTCGCTACCTCCCTGTCTTTAAATAAATATGCCGGAAAAAGTGGATTATTTCCTAAAATATATTTGATGTCATAGACCAATAACTCTTGGTGCTGCTGCTCATGATTAAGCCCGATTTCGAGAGTAAAACACACCTCATCGGTAAGGAGCTCTTTTCGCTCTAGTAGACCTAACATGTGTTTATCTACATAAGCTCGGTAGGCATATATTTCCTTGGTTGTTGGGCGACTTAAATTTCCACGATCTGTGCGCAATACTCTTTTGCCAACACTTTCGTAATAACTGTTGAATACATAATTGAACTCAGGATGAAATGGAGCATAGTCGTTGAAATAAGGAATCAATAAAAACTGCTCAAAAAACCAAGTGGTGTGCCCCAGATGCCACTTTGGAGGACTAACATCCTCCATCGGCTGGACGACATAATCCTCCGTTTCTAAAGGGTTACAAACTTCTTCTGTCTTGGAGCGTATCTGTGAAAATTGCTCACTATAATCATTCAGCATTTTTTAACTTAAACTAACCTTTTTGGTATTTCTATTTACGGTTTTTCTACCGTTTTTCAGTATCCTGATAAATTAACCATTCTTTCAGGAAATAAAAAGTATTCCTCAAAGGAATCTATTTTTAAAAAACCATTAACTTCGAATATTGTCCGAATAAAATTTCGAATAGAAAAACGAATGTACATTTTCATATTGTCCCTTGAAATTATGTTTCTGGAAAATAAAATGAATCCTTAGAGAAACCGGGAAGCTCCAATCTGTGATTGGAGATCACCCGGCTGAACTTAGGGTTTATAAAATTTGGAGGAAACAAAAATTCAAAGGACGAGCTTTTTTTGTTTCGTTTTTTTGGCGGACAAAAAAATGAAAAAATTAAATGAAAAAATAAGCATGTTATCTAATAGAAATTAAATAAATTTTCAATGAATTGCGTATTGATTGAAAGTCAAAAATGTTTATTTATTTAATTCGATATGATTTTGTTTTTGTTGGACAACAGTGATTAACTTCGAATAATAATAACAAAGAACCAAATAAACTGAAATAGTCATGAAAGTAAACGTTGGAAAACTTGATCGCGTCGTTCGCATTCTTTTAGCAGCCGTAATCTCTACACTTTACATCACAGGCTTAGTATCCGGCACACTAGGGGTTATTATTTTATTTATTGGAGGAATCCTCCTCTTAACGGGATTGGTGAATTTTTGTCCACTTTATGCCTTACTCGGGATCAACTCTTGCCCAAAAAAGTAGACTAACTAGCAGGGATTGCTGCTTCTTTGAACTGTAATTCAAACAATTTTCGATAGTGACCATCTTGAGCGATGAATTCTTGATGGCTACCTTGCTCGATAATTCGACCTTTCTCTAGCACTATAATTTTATCTGCTTTTTGGATGGTGGATAATCGGTGAGCGATCACAATAGAAGTTCGTCCAGCGGTAAGCACATCTGTTGCCTTTTGAATTAATAATTCTGATTCGGTATCTATGGAAGAGGTAGCTTCGTCTAGAATTAAAATTTTCGGCCGATGAACATACGCCCGAATAAATGAAATCAATTGACGTTGACCAACTGACAGCATACCTCCCCTTTCTTTTACATCGTAATGATATCCGCCGGGCAACTTGGCAATAAAATCATGAGCACCTACTATTTTTGCCGCCTCTACTACCTCATCCATCGGTATGTCAGAATTATTGAGGGTAATATTATTGTAAATGGTATCAGAGAACAAAAAGACATCTTGAAGCACCACAGACATGCTTTTTCGCAACCCATCCAATTCAAAGGACTGTATTTCTTTTCCATCGATTAAAATACTTCCTTTTTGGAACTCATAGAAACGGCCCAATAAATTTATAGTGGACGTTTTACCAGAGCCAGTAGCTCCAACAAAAGCAACGGTTTCCCCTTCTTTAACTGAGAAAGAAACATCTTGAAGCACATAATCTTCATCGATGTAAGCAAACCAAACATTTTTAAAATCAATATTTCCTTGAATATTCGCGGCAGAAACTTTCCCTTCATTTTGAATACTTGATTCAGTGTCCAATACTTTAAAAACCCGCTCAGAACTCACCATACCCATTTGCAATGTATTGAACCGATCGGCTAACTGCCTAATAGGACGATAGAGCATGTAAATGTATAAGATAAACTGAAACAAGACGCCAAGTGTAACCGTACTGCCCTCTTTGGCGACTTCTCCTGTTCCCCACCAAACTAATAGAGCTAATGAGCCTGCAGAAAGCATATCTACAATAGGGAAAAATATACTGTAGGCCCAAACGGTTCGAATGTGCGCATTTCGATGCTTTTTATTGATTTTTTCAAATCGAGACATTTCTAGATTTTCCCGGTTGAAAATTTGGATAATTTTCATTCCAGTTACATGTTCTTGAACGAAGGCATTTAGAACTGAAACCTGTGTCCGAACTTCTTGAAAGGCTGTTTTAATGACCCGTTTAAAAACAGAAGTAGAAGCAATTAAAATCGGAATAGGCACCAAGCAAATCAATGTCAATTTCCAATCAGCATAAAGCATCACACCAATTACCACAACAAGCTTTAATATATCGCCGATAATTTCTAACAATCCTTGGGAGAAGACATCTGCAATGGTTTCGATATCAGAAACCACACGAGTAACCAATGTACCCAGAGCTGTGTTGTCAAAATATTTCAATCGAAACTTCAGTACTTTTTTATACAACTGTGTGCGCAAGTCTTTGATTACTGTTTGACCAAGCCAAGAAGTCAGGTACGATTGAAAAAACTGAACAATGGCCTCACCAATGAGCACAGCAATTAAAATCATGGTCATATTCCACAAGCCTTCCATGTCGCCATTCATCAATTCATTATCAATGATTCGCTGAATCAGCATTGGTCGAATTGGCGCTGCAAACGCAACAACGATGGTAAGGATAGCGGTCAGGTAGAATGTACCTTTATAAGGCTTTACAAAACCTAATACACGTTTTAATATAGGTAAATCAAGGGCTTTTCCGGAAACTCCACTCATGGGGCCAAAGTTATCTATTTAATTTGTGGAAAGGGATATTCCACACGGGTAAGATATAAACCACAAGCGGGAACAGATGTTCCTGCTTTACTCCTATTTTTTGATTGAATAATCATGTGCATATCTGCTACTGTATGCTTACCCATTCCTATCTCTATCAGCGTGCCCACGATGGCCCGTACCATATTTCTTAAAAAACGGTTGGCCGAAATGTGAAAAACCAATCCATCATCAGTCACCTCCCAAATCGCATTATAAATGGTACAATCGTTTGTAAAGGTTTGGGTATTCGACTTGCTAAACGCAGAAAAATCAGTGTATTCCATTAAAAGTTGTGCCGCTTGATTCATATCATCCACCGATAAGGCACGGTTATAATAATAAGACGTGTCCTGTTTAAATGGATCTTTATGTTGATGCAGATGATATTCATAACTCCTAGCAGTGGCAGAAAATCGTGCATGAAAATCTACGGGAACTTCAAACACTTGCTTTATGGCAATATCGAGCGATAAAATACTATTAAGTTTAAACGTAAAATGATTGAGATCGGTCAGTTCTTCACTACAATCAAAATGAGCAAACATTTCTTTTGCATGCACTCCGGTATCGGTTCTTCCCGCACCGGTTATTTCGATATCACTTCTTAAAATAGTCGAAAGTGCTTGTTGCAATTCCTCTTGCACTGTTCTCGCATTATTCTGCACTTGCCACCCATGGTAATGAGTTCCTCTAAATGAAAGTTGAATAAAATAACGCCGCATAATTTCTGTATTATTCCCCAAAATTACAGCTATCCGATGAGTTGTCCCATAAATAAATTAATAATTGGCACAGAAATGGTAATTTCATCGCCAAACAAAACAATTTAACCCATGAAAAACGCCATCATCGCATTTACAATTTTATCCTTATTTGCATGTAAATCGAGCAAAGAAGTGATTTCAACAGAAACTGACCAAACGACGAATATAGAAGAAGTAAAACTCCTTTACACGGCCTTTGATGAGGAACAATGGAAACTAAATTTCTACAGTAATAATACGGCAACTTTAATCCGATTTGCCGATACAGTAATCAATGCTACAGCAATGAGCAAACGAGACCAAATAGACGGCCTGCCTGTGGTTTACTATCAACAATCTGACGACCAAGGATTCTATTTTGAAATCGAAAACAGTCGATGCATGAAGGGCGATGAAAGCTTTGAACGCTCTGTTACTGTTTTTCACAATGGAGAAGCGCTGCAAGGCTGCTTGGAAGGAATGGACAACTCGACCAATTACCATGACAAATGGAATTTAGTTGACATCCCCGGAGTAGACAAATCTCGTATCTATGGTATGATGGATCGTCCTTATGTGATCTTAAATCAAGAAGAAGGATTAATTAATGGTAGTACAGGCTGCAATATTTTCAATGGAAACTTCGAAGCAAAAGCTAAAAAAACAGGATTTGGTCGCTTAATGATGACCAAAAGAGGTTGTAACGATGCTGAAATTGAATCGACCATTGTCAGCAGAATTGAAAATAGTAACCGAGTAGAGCGGAAAGATGTGAACCTTTATTTTTATCAAGGTGATGATGCTGTGTTGATTTATCGTATTGCCGAATAAATCAATTATTTGCAAATTAATAATAAGCCCCTTTCGGTATAAATCCGAAAGGGGCTTTTCTTTGTCTGTACCGGTTTTACCGCTTAGTTATAATGTGGTAAGAACGAATAGTTTTTACCGTAATACATCATCTGATCTCTAAAATTAGTTGGGTATTCAACCTTTACATCGGTGATTTTTCCTGCTTCATCTTTTACAGGCACCAACATAGGATTAATGAATCCACCGTAAGCTGCTTGGTTAAGCGCAGCATATCGATCCAAAACTTCTTGGTGAAGCTCAGCATCTACTTGCACACCATATGTCTCCACAAGGTTTTTACCTGCTTCATAGTCACCTTCACTTTTGATTCGTTGTAATTCACGCAATAAATCACCAAAAAGTACGCGCAACTTTCCGTAATCGTTGATCACGAAATACGTCTTTCCGTCTTTCACTTTTTTCTCAATAACGTTATCTGCTTTACCTTGCTCATACGCCCATCCTGCTACCAACTGTCGGTTTCTCATGTGCGCCTCTTCTATTACATCTCCTTTTTTGATTCTTCTCAACTGAAGCATCATACCATTTCGAATGTAATCGTCGTAAGCAGCTTTTCCCACTTCATCAGAGTCAACTAGGCCCATTTCAATCAATTTTGCATCAGGCAAGAAATAAAGCGCTACTAAATCAGCTCTTCCTTCCTCAAGCGTAGAAGCATAACTTTTTAAGGTTTCTTTAGGTGTTCCGATACCATCGTTAATCACCCCTGAAGCATGCCCAATTACCTCATGCAAATCAGTGTGTAAGATATCAGCTATAGATCCGTATTGTTTCTGTCTATCAATTTCTTCTTGGTTATACGCAAATTCTGCTAAAGCACTTTTACCTTCTTTTGCTGCCATTTCATAGGCATGAACGATGTTACCCAAGTTTACCGACTTCGATCCATGCTCTTGGCGAATCCAGTTGTTGTTAGGTAGGTTAATCCCAATTGGTGTGGATGGAGATGCATCACCACCTTCTACCACTACTGTGATTACTTTTCCTGTAATACCAACGACATCCTTCTTTTTATGCTCCGGCATCAATGGGGAGTTATCTTCAAACCATTGTGCTTGAGAACCAACAGCCGCAATTCTTTTGGTTGCTTCTTCGTCTCTAAACGAAACAACAGACTCATATGAACCTTTGTAGCCAAGTGGGTCATTATACACTTCGATGAACCCATTTACAGCATCGACGCTTGCTACGGTATCAGCTACCCACGCAATGTTATATTGATCCCAGTCGGCCACCTTACCAGTTTGGTAATACGTAATCAATCGCTTAAATGTCTCTGCTTGTTGAGGCGTTTCTGCTACTTCCACCGCTTTCTCTAACCAGAATACGATCTTTTCGATAGCAGGAGAATACATTCCGCCGATCATCCATTTCTTTTCTACGATTTCGCCATCTTCTTTCACCATTTTAGAGTTCAATCCATGTTCCGGCTGATTTCCACCTTTCTTGAATTGACTAAAATAATTTTCTACCTCTTTTTGAGTAACTCCTTCGTAAAAGTTCACTGCTGAATTAGCTACCAAATCACCTTCTGAATCTGAAGATACTTTTTTAGCAGCAACTGTCGGATCAAATAATATGGTTGCTAATCGATCGGCAAGTTCCACAGGAGTTTCTCCATTGCTCAATGGCAACTTATCACCATCTAGCGCCGTTAGTTGTGCTTTAAAAAAATCTTGAGAAAATCCCGGCTCCATTTTTTCATTGCCGTAATGGTGATGAATACCGTTTGAAAACCACACGCGCTTGGTAAACGTCATTAGTTCTTGATAGTCCGTAGAGTTTGTATCTCCTTTATAGTTTTCTACTATTGCCTCTAAGGTTCTTCTGATTGTTAAGTTGTGCTTATAATTTTGATCGTACATAATGTCACGTCCAGAAATTGCAGCTTCGTAGAGATAATACAGTAATTCCTTTTGCTTAGGAGTTAAATTCTCCCAA
>CBFHLF010000096.1:0-8442 GCA_965656555.1 uncultured Acidiluteibacter sp.
GACATCAAAGAGTTGATAATTGCCATTTTGCCTAATTTTATACGTGACGGTTGATAAATATAACGGTAAAATTTGATTTATCCGTAAATCGATTTTCATTCCATAAAAAAACACCATCAGCTCTGTCGCTAATGGTGTTTTTATAGAATCTATTTTATGACTATTTGATTATTAAGTCATATGGCAGTCTCGTCATAATCCCTTGACGCTTTGTGCTTTCTTCAAATACCTTAAAATACTGATAGGTCTGATTAAGCTCTTCACCCATAACTGTTGCTTTTGCTTGCATTGCTAAATCTTCCATGATGATCTCTATTGGTTCTTTTTGTTTTGGGTAATCTTTTAATTTATAACTAGAAATATCAGCCAAGTCAGCTGCCGCTTTTATCGCATCTCCTAGTCCTCCGATTTCATCAACAAGCCCAATTTCAATTGCATTTAAGCCACTCCATACTCTCCCTTGGCCAATTGAATCAACATCAGCTTTCGACATTCCTCTGCCTTCAGCAACTTTACCAATAAAGTCATCATAAACGGACTCCACCATTTCTTGAATAGCAGACTCTTCTTCTTCATCCAATGGTCTCCATGTGTTGACGATCATATCAGAATGTTCGTTTGTACTAACGCCATCTACATGAATCCCTAATTTTTTATTAAACAGCCCTTTCAAGTTTGGAATAACGCCAAACACACCTATAGAGCCAGTAATGGTATTCGGTTGAGCAAATATTTTATCTGCTCCACAAGAAATGTAATAGCCTCCTGATGCGGCTAGGTTACCCATAGATACAACTACAGGCTTTTGAGCTTTTGCAAGTTCGATGGCTCTCCACATGACATCAGAAGCCAATGCACTTCCACCAGGAGAATTTACCCTTAATACAATCGCTTTTACGTTTTTGTCTTTAGTGGCTTTTTGAATAGCTTCTACTGTGGTTTCGCTACCGAGGATGTCCATTGTGCTCTTTCCACTTCTGATTTCTCCAGCTGCGTAAACGATTGCAATTTTGTCTCTTGAAGATGTTTTTACTTCATCTCCATCATCGTCTTCTGAAACATTGCTCTTGCCCTTGGCATTTTTATACTTTTTCAAAGAAACAAACGAGGGCTTTTTTATTAAATCATCCTCATCAAGGTCCGTACCTGCTAAATCTGCTAATTCAGCCAAGACTTCATCTTCATATTTTAAGTCGTCAATCAGTTTGTTATTAACTGCATCTTGAGGCACTCTAATTGCAATTTCATCAGCAATTCTATTTAGTTCTTCTTGTGTAATGTTTCTAGCCGATGAAATAGAAGTAAGCATCTCGTCCCAAATAGAATTAAGTAGGGTACTCATTTGTTTTTCATTCGAGGGACTCATTTCATTTAGTAAATAGGGTTCCACTGCACTTTTAAATTTTCCATGTCGGATAACCTGCATCTCAACATCTAGCTTTTCAAGGGCATCTTTAAAAAACATAATTTGAGAAGTCAATCCTTGGAAAGATATTTCTCCAACTGGGTTAAGGTAAACTTTATCGGCTACTGTGCTTAGGTAGTACGCTCCTTGCGAATAACCTTCGCTGTATGAAATGATAAATTTCCCTGACTCTTTGAAATTGATTAATAAATTTCTAATTTCTTCCAAATTGGCCATTCCCGTTTTCATGCTAGATACATTCAGGTAGATGCCTTTTATTTTCTCATCAGTTTTTGCTTTATCAAGGCTTTCTTTTATATCATTCAGGCCTAGTACTTCTTTAGTTTGAAAAGTGTTGAAGTCAAAGTTTTCTAACGGGTTGTTGGTCGACCGGTCTCTAATTTCTTGATTGAACTCAATGTGCAAAACACTATTGTCGCTCACGAAAGTAACAGGCTGGCTGCCTGCAGAGGCTGCTATTGCTCCAATTAATCCCAATAAAAGTACTATGCCTAAAATAATTGTTAGCACCATACCTAGCATGGATGCGAACATGAACTTGAAGAATTGTTTCATTTGTTTCTGAATCTAACTTTAAAAAATTGAATGAATCGTAAATGTAATTCAATATCTTTCGCTTTGAAATAGTTTTTACATTAATGGTGTTTGATTAGGATGGAAGGAAGTAATGTTTGTGTGTTGCAGTTGGGCAGTAATTTAAATGACCGAGTTAGCCAACTGTCTGCCGCTCGAGAAAGTATTAACACAGGTGTAGGTCTAATTTCGAATCAAAGTTCACTCTATGAGTCGGAGCCTTGGGGTAATCCGGATTTGAACTGGTTTTTAAATCAGATTTTAGTTGTTTCTACTGATTTAGGCTGTAAGGAGGTGCTTGCTGCTTGTCAGGAGATTGAAAGGGAGTTGGGTAGAGCAAAAAAAACAACAAGTGTATATGAAAATCGATCAATTGATATTGATATCATTTTTTACAATGATGACATCATTAAGGACGAAAATTTGAGTGTGCCTCATGACAAAATTCCACAAAGAAGGTTCGTTTTGGAACCACTTGTTGAGTTGCTTCCACAGTATGTACATCCTGAATTGAATCAAAGTTTGGTGTACTTGCTTGATAATTGTGAAGATAGGCTTAGGGTAACCCGTCTGGATTAAGGTTTGTTAAAGAGCTGTAACCGCAAATGATGTAATGGTGAAATCAGCCTATTTTTTTTGCGGGATTTAACAATATTAACTAACATTGTACCTTAAAACACCAAGGATAAAGAAAAATTAAAAACATGAAAAATAGAAACACCAAAGCTCTAGCTCTAGTTGTGTCAGCTTCAGTTGGTTTGATGGCTTGTAATCCATTAAATAAAATGTCTAAAAAGGCAGAGGACGTAAGTTATTCTGTAACACCTGCACCGTTAGAAATGCATGGAGATAGCGTTGAAGTGAATGTATCTGCTAGTATTCCACCAAAGTTTTTTAACAAAAAAGTAGCTGTGGACTTTGTTCCTAACATGAAGTATGCAGGCTCTGAGACGAATTTTAAGACTATTACTTTAGTTGGTGAAGATAGCGAAGTAGAAGGTATTAAAATTAATTTCGAAAAAGGTGGTAGTTTTTCATACACCGATAAAGTAGCTTTCGTTGAAGGAATGGAAGTAGCTGAGTTATTTATGGTAGCTACAGGTTCGTACAAAGGAAAGACAAAATCTTTCGATCCTGAAAAAGTAGCTGTCGGTACTATTATTACACCGAAGTGGGTTCAGGCAGAAGATATGCCAATCGTAGGCGAAGATAATTTTGCTAAAGTGGTGCCTCAAGAATACAAGGCAACCATTAACTATTTAGTGAATAGCTCAAATGTTCGTTCTTCTGAACTTTCTGACGAAGATGTTAAAGGAATGAAAGCTTTCGTTAAGGAAGGAAAAGAGAAGGAATTTGTTTTTAAATCTACTGATGTAGTTGCTTGGGCTTCTCCTGAAGGTGAGATATCTTTAAATGAAAACTTAGCTGATGATCGTGCGAATGCAGGTGCTAACGTGGCTAAAAACATCTTGAGAAGAAATAGAGTAGATGCAGCGAAAGAAAAATCTTTCTACAATAAAACTGGTAAAGGTGAAGATTGGGAAGGTTTTAAAAGTGCAATGCAAGCTTCAGATATTGCTGACAAGAATTTAATTTTACGAGTTCTTGAAATGTATGACGATAAAACAAAGAGAGAAGAAGAGATCAAAAACTTAGCTGAGACTTTTGAGGTAGTAAAAGAAAATATTTTACCACAATTAAGAAGATCAGAAGTTACGTTGCACGCTGATTTGATCAGCATGTCTGATGAAATGATTGCAAAATATGCGGCTTCTAATCCTGATACGTTAACAGTAGAGGAGTTGCTATATGCTGCAACACTTACTGAAGATATGAATGAGCAGTTAGAGATTTACAAAAAAGCTGAGCGAGTTTATCCAAATGATTGGAGAGGTTTTAACAATGCAGGTTATATCTACGCTATGCAAAATGATTTAGCAAAAGCGAAAACTGAATTTGGTAAAGCGGCAAAAATAAACGCAAGCGCTCCTGTAGTAAATAACAACTTGGGTATGGTTGCTCGCCTAGAAGGCGATAACGATAAAGCAATGGAGTACTACAACAAGGCTTCAGGTGCAGGTAAAGCAGTAGGAGCTAATAAAGGGTTAGTAAACGTTATGCAAGGAGACTATGCAGCGGCAGTTTCTAACTATGGCGATACGAAATCATTTAACGCAGCTCTAGCACAAACACTAAATAAAGATTATCAAACTGCATTGAAAACGATTGATGCATCTGATGCTGCAGCTACTGCAAAAGGGATGTACTTGAAGGCAATTATCGGTGCAAGAATGAAAGATAAAGCGATGATGCTTAACAACCTTAAAGGTGCAATTGCAAAAGATGCTTCTTTAAAGGATTTTGTTAAGAATGACGCAGAATTCAATAACTACAAAGATGATGCTGAATTTCAAGCAGCCATCAACTAATAGTTGAATTAAGAATTTATAAAAATGCCTCTTGAGTTTTCAAGAGGCATTTTTTTTGTCTTTTTGTAAGGTGATTGTTTGGTTGAGAATCTGTTAAAGCTACTTAAACTTCTTATGAAATTCGTAGAGCACAATGCCCGCAGAAACGGATATGTTTAAGGAGTGTTTTGTTCCTTCTTGTGCTATTTCAATTACTGCGTCAGAGCGATCAATGATTTCTTGAGCTACGCCATCAACCTCATGCCCAAACACGAGAGCTACACCACTTTTTTTAGGCTGATAATTGTGGGGTTCTACGCTTTTTTCAGCCTGTTCAATGGCAAGTACTTCATATCCTTTTTCCTGACATGCCGCCACCGCCTCTTCGGTTGTCTTGCAATAGGTCCAAGCAACACTTTCGGTTGCACCTAATGCACTTTTATTGATTTCGCGATGTGGAGGAGTAGCAGTAATTCCACATAAATAGATGTGCTCAATTTTAAACGCATCGGCTGTTCTAAATACCGAGCCAATATTGATCAAGCTTCTTATGTTGTCCAAGATAACAATGATGGGCTTCTTTTCAGCAGCTTTAAATTCCTCAACCGTCAGTCGGTTTAATTCTTCGTTGGTGATCTTTTTATTCATGCTGCAAAAATAGCAGAAAATAGGAGGTAGGTTGTGAAAAACTATTGATAATACGACTCGTCAATAATAAGGATAGCAACGCTAAGTTCTTAAATTAGCAGTTGAAAATTAGAACGAGTGAGCGCGAAAAAGAGTACATCCAAACCGAAAGAAACCCCGTTGATGAAGCAGTATCATCAAATCAAGGGAAAGTATCCTGATGCCTTATTGCTTTTTAGAGTCGGTGATTTTTATGAAACCTTTGGCAACGATGCGGTGAAGGCAGCTGGTATTTTAGGAATTGTCCTAACAAAGCGGCACAATGGATCAGCCAACGAAATAGAGTTGGCCGGATTTCCACATCACTCGCTAGAAACATATTTGCCAAAGCTCGTTCGAGCAGGCCAACGTGTAGCCATTTGTGATCAGTTAGAAGATCCCAAACAAACCAAAACTATTGTAAAGCGTGGAGTCACAGAATTAGTGACACCTGGTATTTCTTACAGCGACAAAGTGCTGGATCATAAGTCAAACAACTTTCTGGCATCTGTTCATTTCGCCAAAAAAAGTGTTGGTGTATCCTTCATTGACGTTTCCACCGGTGAGTATTTAGTAGCTGAAGGTACTACTGAGTATATCGACAAATTGCTGCAGAGTTTTTCACCATCAGAAATTGTGTTTCAGAAGAAGCATAAAGGAACCTTTGAAGAAAGTTTTGGTAAATCATATTATACCTACGCACTAGAGGACTGGGTGTTTACAACCGAGTTTGGACTAGATATCTTGCTCAAGCATTTTCAAACCAAATCATTAAAAGGGTTCGGCATTGAGGATTTTCAAAATGGAATTATTGCAGCAGGTGCTGTTCTCCATTATTTAGCAGAGACACAGCATAACCAACTGCAGCACGTTTCAGCAATTGCTAGAATAGAGGAAGATCGGTATGTTTGGTTGGATCGTTTTACAATCCGAAACCTAGAATTGATTCATTCTCCTCACGAAAATGCAAAGACCCTCATAGATGTCATTGATGATACCATTTCTCCTATGGGTTCGCGTATGCTTAAGCGATGGATTGCGTTGCCTTTGAAGGATCTTCAGCCCATAGAAGAGCGATTGGACGCTGTAACCGCATTTATTCAAGATGAACAGTCAGCTCAATTGTTGAAAACAAGCTTAGAAAAGATTGGGGATTTAGAGCGGTCGATTTCGAGAGCAGCAGTTGGTAGAATCAGTCCTAGAGAAGTAGCTCAGCTTAATAGAGCCTTAAATGAAATTAAACCGATAAAGGCACTTTGCTCGGCTTCTAAAAATAGCTCGTTAAAAAAGATTGGGGAGCAGCTCAATCCGTGTGCAACCATTCAAGAGCGCATACAAAGGGAATTGGTCACGGATCCACCTGTGGCATTATCTAAGGGAGATGTTATTGCGACAGGTGTAAACGCGGAGCTAGATGAATTGCGAGCCTTAAAGAAAAATGGTAAGGATAGTTTGTTGAAAATACAGCAACGAGAGTCTGAGTCTACGGGTATTTCTAGCTTAAAAATTGCGTTTAACAATGTCTTTGGTTACTACATAGAAGTTAGAAACGCTCAGAAGGATAAGGTGCCCGATAGTTGGCATCGTAAGCAGACATTGGTAAATGCGGAGCGTTATATTACGGAAGAGCTGAAAGAGTATGAGAGTAAAATATTAGGTGCAGAAGATAAAATTTCTGCACTTGAGTCAAGACTTTACAATGACTTAATTTTAGCGCTAGCAGACTATATTGCGCCCATCCAACTGAACGCAAACTTGCTTGCTCGGTTGGACTGTTTGTTGGCCTTTTCACGTATTGCAATTAAAAACAATTACACCAAGCCGCAGCTTGATGAGTCTAAAGCGTTAGAAATATCCCTTGGGAGACACCCAGTAATTGAGCAGCAGCTGCCGTTGGGAGAGGAGTATATCGCTAATGATGTATACTTAGATGATGCCACACAACAAATAATGATGATTACCGGACCGAATATGTCAGGTAAATCCGCTCTGCTGAGGCAAACGGCATTAATTGTATTGATGGCTCAAGTAGGTTGTTTTGTTCCGGCAAAGCATGCAAAGATTGGTTTAGTTGATAAGATATTTACTCGTGTTGGCGCTTCTGATAATATTTCTTTAGGAGAATCCACCTTTATGGTAGAGATGAATGAAACAGCAAGTATTTTGAATAATATATCGGATCGTTCACTGATATTGCTTGATGAGATAGGCAGGGGAACAAGTACGTACGATGGAATATCTATAGCATGGGCGATTGCAGAATACCTTCACGAAGCGAAGAGTGCGAAACCCAAAACGCTTTTTGCAACCCACTACCATGAGTTGAATGAAATGGCCAAACAATTTAAGCGGGTAAAAAACTACCATGTTTCAGTAAAGGAGATCAACAATAAGATTATTTTTATGCGGAAGCTCGTTGCTGGAGGAAGTGAACACAGTTTTGGTATTCATGTTGCGCAGATGGCAGGAATGCCTCCAAAGCTTATTCGTCGAGCCAACGAGATGTTATTGCAGTTGGAAAAGTCCCATTCTTCCGATACCACTGCTGAAGAAGTGGCTACCACATCGACTAATTCCGATGATTATCAACTGAGCTTTTTTCAATTAGATGATCCGGTTTTGAATCAGATTAAGGAGGAATTGATTGGTATTGATATAAATACATTGACTCCGGTGGAGGCGCTTTTTAAGCTGAATGAAATAAAAAAGATGGTAGGAGTAAAAAAGTAAATTTTTTGGTTGTGAATCTGAAAAAATTATTACTTTTGTCGTCCACAACAAACAAGGAGTTTTGCCTCCATCGTTCATATAAGTTGTGAAAACAAAAAGCGAGAGTAGCTCAGCTGGTAGAGCACGACCTTGCCAAGGTCGGGGTCGCGGGTTCGAATCCCGTCTCCCGCTCAATAATTCCTAAGTTTTACTTAGGAATTGTTTTTTTTATGTCTGCCCGGGTGGTGAAATTGGTAGACACGCAGGACTTAAAATCCTGTGATCATTGCGATCGTGCGGGTTCAAGTCCCGCCCCGGGTACATTAAAGCATCTTAAGAAATTAAGGTGCTTTTTTTGTTTAAAAAGATGTTTGATGAAGCTGTGGTAGACACGTCCCGAATTTATTTCGGGATGATCATAGCGATCGTGCTCCGATTCATATCGGAGCCCCGGGTACATTAAAGCATCTTAAGAAATTAAGGTGCTTTTTTTGTTTAAAAAGATGTTTGATGAAGCTGTGGTAGACACGTCCCGAATTTATTTCGGGATGATCATAGCGATCGTGCTCCGATTCATATCGGAGCCCCGGGTACATTAAAGCATCTTAAGAAATTAAGGTGCTTTTTTTGTTTAAAAAGATGTTTGATGAAGCTGTGGTA
>CBFHLF010000097.1:0-8388 GCA_965656555.1 uncultured Acidiluteibacter sp.
ATTAGAATTTTTTAATGGACATCTTTATTGTGGTTCTGATGGTGGATTTTTTAAATCAACTGATAAAGGAAATAATTACACAGATCTATCTGCTACATTAGAGATATCTCAATTTTATAAGATTGCAGGGTCCGAATTAGCACCGAATAAGATTGTGGGTGGAACACAAGATAACGGCTGTATGCGCGGATATGTTGGAAATAAGGAGTGGACACAAGTATTTGGAGCGGATGGAATGGAATGTGCCATTCATCACACGGACACCAACATTATCTTTACATCATCACAAAATGGAGGTTTGAGAAGGTCGGTAAACAATGGCTCTACTTTCAGAGGAATTGCAGGATCCATTAGGAATTCTGAGTCAGGTGCTTGGGTAACTCCATATACTTTAGACCAAAATAATCCTGATAGAATTATAGCAGGATTTGAAAACATTTGGTTATCGAATAATTTGGGAACCAATTGGGCGAAAATCTCTAACTTCCCGGGAGGACCAACGTTCAGAACTTTAGAAGTCGCGCCTTCAAACTCAAATACGATTTACGCAGGAACTCAAGCGAGTATTTTTAAGACTAATAACCTTGGGGTAAGCTGGGTGGATATTACCAACAACTTACCGGGTCTTTCTAAAACATATATCGAAATAAATGACCAAAATGCAAATGAGGTGTGGGTTACATTGTCAGGATTTTTAGCAGGCAATAAAGTATTCCATTCCACCAATGGTGGAAGTAGTTGGAATAATATTAGCTACGACTTACCTAATTTACCAGTAAATTGTATCGAAAGAGACATCAGAAATGGCGTTCTTTATGTGGGAACGGATGTAGGAATTTACTACAAGAAACCGTTTACTTTTGAATGGCTTCCATACATGAGTGGCTTACCAAATGTGATTGTAAATGAATTAGAAATGAATTATGCGACCAACAAACTCAGAGCAGCTACATATGGACGTGGAGTTTGGATGTCAGATCCATTTGAATATCCTACGAACCAGCCTATCGCTAGATTTAATTCTAACAATACTGTTGCTTGTCCGGGAATACCTGTTCAATTCAATGATCAGTCATTAAACACCATCACCAGCTATCAATGGTCATTCCCAGGAGGAAACCCTTCGCAATCGACTTTAGCTAACCCTGCAGTGACGTATGCAAATACAGGTACATATGATGTAACACTAATCGTATCAGATGGCACCAATTCAGATACAATTACACTAGCAAGCTACCTAGACGTTGAGGTTCCACCAATTGAAAACCTGCCTTTTACAGAAGATTTTGAATTGGCAGTTTTTCCAAGAAATCCTGTAGCGAAATTTGCCATCGAAAATTTTGACGGTGATAATACTTGGGAGCATATGTTCTCCATTCCTGCTTTAACGTATGTATTGAAAATCGACAACTACACCACTTTAGGCTCTGGGTTTTCAGATGTTTTAGTATTTCCTCCATTAAACTTTGATACAGTAAGTTATCCACACTTGTTTTTTGATATTGCCTATAGTGGTATTCCAAACTTTGGTGGAGATACAATAAATTTATATTACAGCACCGATTGTGGAAATAACAAAACACTTTTTGCTTCACTAGATGGCGCACAACTACAATCTGTAACACCACAATCTACAGAATATGCACCTGCGGGCAAATCTGACTTTAAAACGATAAGTGTTCCAATTACAGCGGCTGCAAACAATCCTATCGTTAATTTATACCTTGAAAATGTATCAGGTCCGGGGAACTCTTTGTATATAGATAATATCAGAGTAGAGCAGGTACCTGTTGGCCTGAATGCAAAAACAATTAATGAGGCGATCTTTACTGCTTATCCAAACCCTACAAAAGGAGACCTAACCATTAAATGGTCAGGATATGATGAAAACCCAATAATTTCAATTTTTGACAGTAAAGGCCAGCTAATAGAAAATTACTTACCTAACGAAAAGTCCGGTCAGTTAAATATTGATCTTAGTAATCAACATTCAGGTTTATACCTAATTAGAGTAACCTCAAAAAATAAACAACAAACGCTAAAGGTAGTAATGGACAATTAAGTCCATTACCACTAATACCGTACAATGACCATTTATCTTGATTCAGTTTTTTTATTAAGATTAAGCGCTTAATTTGGTCGTTCGAAATAATATAACTTATAAATAACAGCGAAATGAAGAAGATTGCATTAGCATTTATTGCAGCATTATTTTTATTAGGCACACCATCAGTTAAAGCTGATGAGGGAATGTGGCTACCAATGTTTGTAAAGCGTCTCAACTATGTTGATATGCAAAAGCAAGGATTACAATTAACTCCTGAAGAAATTTACAGTGTCAATAACTCTAGCCTTAAAGATGCTATTGTGCGTTTGGGCGGTGGTTTTTGTACCGGAGAAATTATCTCAGATCAAGGATTAATGCTAACCAATCACCACTGCGGTTTTAGTGTAATTCAAGAGAACAGCACAAAAGAGCACAACTACCTTAAAGATGGTTTTTGGGCAATGAAAAATGAGGATGAAATTCCTGCAGGATTCAGCGTTTCTTTTCTTGTAAAAATGGAAGATGTAACGAAAGACATTTTACCATTACTAGGTGTAGAGCTAACAGAAGGACAGCGCGCAGCTAAAGCAGATTCCATTATTAATGAATTGGAAGAAAAAGCCGGAACTGACAACGACTACGATGTACAAATTAAAAGCTTTTACAATGGAAACGAATATTACATGTTCATTTATGAAACATTTGGTGATGTTCGATTTGTAGGTGCTCCTCCATCATCTATTGGTAAATATGGTGGTGATACTGACAACTGGATGTGGCCGCGTCATACCGGTGATTTTACTTTATTCAGAGTATACGCTGATGCTGATAACAAGCCAACTAAATCCTACGACGAGAATAATAAGCCATACACTCCGAAGCACTCTTTACCTGTAAACATTGCTGACCGAAGAGCAGGAGACTACTCAATGATTTTTGGTTACCCAGGAAGCACTGATAGATACTTAAGTTCATATGGTGTAGAAATGGCTGTAAATATTTCCCAGCCTGCTATCGTTAAGTTGCGAAGACAAGTATTGGATATTTACGAAGCTGAGATGGCTAAAGATGAACAAACATACATCAACTACGCAGACAAGCAAGCTTCAGTTGCTAATTACTGGAAGTATTTTAAAGGGCAAACTGCAGGTCTTAAGCGTTTAAAAATTTACGATAAGAAGAAAGCAGAAGAAGATGCGTTTGAAGCTTGGATTGCAAAAGACGATGCGCGAGCAGAGGAGTACAAAAATGTAATTTCTAATTATGACGAAGGATACCAAGAGCTTTCTAAAATCATATTAAAAAGTACCTATGACATCGAAGCAATTTATAGAATTGAGTCGGTATCTCTTGCTTGGAGAAATAGAGGTTTATTAGCTGCATTAGGTTCTGAGGATGAAGAGAAAAAAGCAGCTGCTATCGAGTCTGCAAAAGAGTCTGCTAAAAAACACTTTGAAGAGTTTTCTTACACGATTGACAAACAAGTTTTTGCAGCAATGATGAAAGCTTATTCTAACGACATTCCTAAGGAGCAACAACCTGAACTGTTTAAAGAGTTAGTAAATAAATTCAAAGGTGATTTTGATAAAATGGCTGATAAAGTTTACAGCAAATCAATCTTTACTTCATCAGAGCGTATGATGGATTTCTTAGAAAAGCCTAAAGCTTCGAAAATTGAAAAAGATTACTTATTCCAATTAGCAAATACAATCATTTTAGAGGACTACGTTAAGAATCTAGGTGCTCAAAAGCGAGTTATCGATGAAAAGTTAGACAATGCAGGAAGACTTTACCTTAAAGGGATCAGAGAAATGAACCCAAATAAAGCTTACGCTCCTGATGCAAACAGCACCATGCGGGTAACTTATGGATCAGTTAAAGATTATTTCCCAAGAGATGCGGTGTATTATAACTACTACACGACCATTGAAGGAATAATGGAAAAAGAAGATCCAAAAAATCCTGAGTTTGTTGTTCCAGCAAAGCTGAAAGAACTATACATGAAGAAAGATTACGGTCAGTATGCAAACAGCAAAGGCGAAATGATCGTGAACTTCATTTCTAATAATGATATCACAGGAGGTAACTCTGGATCACCTGTTATTAATGGAAGAGGCGAATTGATCGGTACTGCTTTCGATGGTAACTGGGAAGCAATGAGTGGTGATATCGCTTTTGAAACAGAACTGCAACGTACGATATCAGTTGATATCCGTTACACACTATTTATCATAGACAAATATGCAGGTGCTAAGCGATTGATTGATGAGATGAACATCATCAATGAATTGAGTCCTAATACGACTGTAAAAGAAGAAATGAAAGAAGAAGAAGCAGTAGAGGCTGCCGAATAATCTTGATTTAACTTATACTAAAAAGTCCGTTTCGAAATTGAAACGGACTTTTTTTTGTGTCATATTGCACTAGCTAAAAGTTGCGAAACCTTGCTGTCTCTTCAAAAATATATTCCATAATTGATCGGTCAGCTGCAGTAAATTCAATGCCTCTTCTTGACATCATTTTCTCGGCTACTTCAAAGGCTTTATTAGTCCTAAATGTAATCCACTTATCAGCGCCACCCCATGCATAAGAGGGGATAAAGTTCCGCGGAAATCCACCTCCGTAAACATTGGCACTTACACCAACTAATGTGGCGGTATTGAACATGGTATTAATGCCACTTTTCGAGTGATCTCCCATCATTAAGCCACAAAATTGCAAGCCAGTATTCTTAAAACCACCCTTTTCATAATTCCATATTTTTACCTCAGCATAATTATTTTTTAAATTAGATACGTTGGTATCTGCTCCAAGATTACACCACTCCCCTATTACGGAGTTTCCCAAAAAGCCATCATGGCCTTTATTGGAATATGAAAACAACACAGAGTTGCTCACTTCTCCACCAACTTTACAGTGCGGTCCAATAGTGGTAGCACCATATATTTTTGATGCCATTTTAACGGTAGCATGCTCCCCCAGAGCAAATGGCCCTCTGATGACTGAACCTTCCATCACCTCAGCATCTTTACCAATATAAATAGGGCCGGTAGATGCGTTTAAAATAGCTCCTTGGATGACTGCTCCTTCTTCAATGAATAATTGATCTCCAATGAGTGTATTGGTATCGCCTAAAGGCTGAGAGGCTCTACCTTTTGTTAATCGATCAAAATCTGTCTGAATGGCTTTATCATTGATTGCAAAAATATCCCAAACATTGCTTATACCCAAAATCTCACCGCTAAAGTTGACCTGCTGAAAGTTGTGAATATCAAATGCTCCGAGCTCCACTTTTTGGTTTGATCGAAACGCAATCACTTTCTCCTCTCCTTGGTGATAAAGCAGCTCTCCTTCTTCCAATTGGTGTATACTGTTCACTAATTCATCCGATGGAAAGATACTTCCATTGACGTAATAATTATTAGCCGCGTATATAGCAGGATACTTTTCCTGTAAATAGTCAGTTGTTAAGAAAGAGGGCTTCCCTCCTATGTATTCCGCCCATTTCTGAGTGATGGTTAAAATCCCACATCTAATTTCTGATATTGGTCGGGTATACGTGAAAGGCAATAAATTTTCACGACTATCGTCAAATAAAATATAATTCATAAGGCTGTTATTTTAAGCAAATGTACAGGTATTCTCTATGAGTTGGCACAAAAAAAAGGGCACACATTGCTGTGCACCCTTCTACCTTATCAATCCATTATTGAATAATCAGCTTCTTATTAATTCGTTCGTTGTTTACATTCAACTGCAAGAAATAGACTCCTTTTTCGAGGTGCGTTAAATCCAATTGGTGTAAACTTCCGTTTAATCTATTTTCATACACCATACGGCCATTTATATCTAATACAGTAGCTTGCGTAGAAGTTACAGAACTTCCAAGATCAACCGTGAATATTCCCTTACTTGGGTTAGGATAAATTTGAAGACCTTCAAGAACTGCTTCAGATAAACCAACTGCTGTCGCAGTGTCAATTAGTCTAAAGTCATCTAAGGCGATGTCAGATCTAAAGCTATTCCCTGTTAGAATTCTAAACTTCACATTTGCTTTTGTACCAACAAATGGAGTCATATCAATAACCGCTTTTCTCCATAAGTTTCCTTGGTCAAACCTCAGCGCAGGAATCACATCTTCATATAACTCGCCGTCAGACAATACATCAAAGTGCAACTCACCCATAGCAGCACCATACATATGATACCATACAGAAGCCTCAGGGCTTACAGCTGATGTAAGATCTAAACAAGGTGAAAATAACTCTGCTGTTCTTTCGAAGCAAGCTGAACTTTCGATGTATAAATAATTCCCAGAGCTATTTCCTGTAGTATGGTCTGATGACGGACCGGTAGCAGATGAAGCCGTTGTACCGGAATTAGTTCTAAAATCAAAATCATCCCAAACTGTATTTGCCAAGTTAGTCCATCCTTGAGACAATTGGCAAACTCCCTGCTCACAGTTATTCGCAGTAGTACAACTATTAAAGCTATCAAAATTTTGAAAGTAAGGTGCTGTAACTGATACCGAATTAGCATATAATTGCAAATCTTTCTTAAGGGTATCATTATAAATATTCATATCCCCTGCATCTATCACTACCGACAAGTCATTCAACCCATTGTTAATACTAACATTTGTAGGGAAAGTAAAATCAGCTGAATTACCGGGTAAAATAGTATCTGTAAACAACACTTTAGGAGAAGCCACCCCATTCAAAATGAATGATAGATTAAAATTCGTCTTAATACCTGACCCTTTATTTTCTAGACGTATTTTAAGTGGAAGTGCACTTGTGTTAACACAATCAAAAAGCGCATTTCCACCAGGAGAAAGTATTTCTATTGCACCAAGGTCATCTGCTAAAGAACAATTAGTAACAGTAGTAGGCTTATTGATTGCTATGGTCCGCTTTCCAATAATTCCATTTCCGATAGCTTTCACAGCTACCCACTCCTCGTTAATCACCGGACTACTAATTACTGCAAATGTATCTGTAACGGTAGTAATTGAGTCCATAAACTTAGCACCTAGCATACTTACTTCGTATGCAGTCGCACCAGGCACAGAATCCCAAGTAATGGTAAAATCAGTTGGGCATATTGAGGCAAACGAAACATTATTCGGACGATCTATTATGCTAAATGGCTGACTAATTGTTGAGAAATTCCCTTGAGTCAACCTGATTAAGGCAGTTGAAGTCGCCACATTCGGAACTACAAAATTTTGGTATTCTCTGTTAAACGGTACGTTACCATTTACAATGGTCCAACTTGCGCCATTATCAATAGAATACTCTACTGAAACAGTTGCATTCGTATCAACAGCATCCCATCGAATAAGCTCTGCAGTTCCTGCTTCTAGGCTCTCCCCGTTAGATGGATAAGTAACCGTTAAATTATCCATTTCATAGGTGTAAACAATCACATATCCCTGTGGACCTTGTGGCACTGTTTTACCTTTTACTTTAACGGTAAAGTTGGTATTAGTTGGATTTTGGAAATATACCTGCTCCACATTATTCAAATCGTCTACTCCTCGAGTAGCAGGGCTATTTAGTGCTGCAGGAGTTGGAGTTGTGTTCAGTACATATGGTAGGTGAGTTACAGCGTTTCCATCGGTCACTGTCATATCCAAGTTATTTACCAAAGCTGTTGTTGCATTAGATGAAGCCTCGTAGTCGTTCCAATACACCATTATCTTCACGTCTTTAGCATTTGCAGGAACATTAATCACGTGCACATTGGAATCGCCTTGAGCAATGGTATCAAACAAAAAGCGATTATCCTCAAATACTTGAAGCGCTTTTCTAGCATTAATTCTTCCCCATCCATAACTAAAGTCAGGACCTTTATTTCCTAAATCATCAGCGGTATTCATCATGGTAGCCTTCATCAAAGAAGAAGGAGGAACAGTATCTCCATTCAATGTTTTGAAAGCGTGTACTAAAGCAGTATACGTTCCACTCGCTCCAGGAGCAGCCATTGAAGTCCCTGTATTGCTTACGTATTGATTATTTGGAAAAGCTGATAACACCTGTGTACCATTTGCACATACATCAGGCTTGATACGGCCATCGTGAGCAGGGCCTCTAGAGCTAGAGTTTGCTAAACCGTCAGTAGCTAACACATTACCAATCGCCATTACGTTTTTACCGGCTTTAATACCTCCGGTGATATTTCCCCATCCTGCTCCTGCTCCATAACCGCAGTTTTGACTCCCTGAGTTTCCCGCAGAAAATACATGCATGATCGTTTCCAACTGTCTCACTTGCTGATCTGCAGTTCGTGCAAATGAAGTATATCCCGCATTACATCCATTACCATAAGAAGTAGACGTA
>CBFHLF010000098.1:0-8352 GCA_965656555.1 uncultured Acidiluteibacter sp.
AAAAACTAGTTTTCCTCCCGCTTTTTCAACTGCATTTTTTTCTAAAATGATACCACCAGTTACATCTTGGGCAGAATCCTTATAATCTTGTCCTTTTACATAATAATCCGGCTTTACAATTTCTATCGCAGCTATCGCAGTTGGTGAATAGTTGACTGCTACAAAGTCAACTAACTCTAAAGCTGCTAAGTTATGTGACCTAATGTTATGGTTGAAAAAAGGTCTATCGGGGCCCTTATTTACAAATCTATCTTCTGTAACTGTTACAACTAGAATATCTCCAAACTGTTTAGCAGCCTCAAAATGTTTTATGTGTCCATGATGAATTAAGTCAAAACATCCGTGACAATGCACAATCTTATGTCCTTTCTTCTTTTCGCTCTCAAGGACGCTTCCAATACTGTTTAAGTTAAAAACCTTTTTCTTCACAATTAAGCTCTTTCAATAATTAAAATAAAGCAATGATGTCTATTATCATTTTAGGTACTTAAACCAATCTTTTGTTGCCTCCTCAATAGTTTGGCTATCCCATACAGGTGCTTCTCTCCAATAGTCAATATTATCAATCATGTTTTGGACACCTTCTTCTAAACTCACTTTCGGAGCCCAACCCACGATTTTTCTGATCTTGGTGGTATCAGCAAAAGTACAATCTGGCTCTCCAGGACGTTTGGGAATATAGGTTTTTTCTCCACCCAATAATTCTACAAGTCTATTTACCGAATAATGGTTGTTGCTGCCTACATTAAAATCCTCACCAACCGCAGCATCACATTCGGATGCAACAACACAAGCATCAACAATATCAGTAACGTAAGTAAAATCTCTAGTTTGCTCTCCATTTCCTACGATAGTGTAGGGTTTGCCTGCCAACTTTTGAGCTAGAAAAACGCCAAACACTGCACCATAGGTACCACTCGTTCTCGATCGAGGACCATAGACATTAAAAAAACGCATTGATGTTGTAGGCAAATGATAAATTTTATTCCAATGCTTTACGTATTCTTCTCCAATATACTTGGTTAAAGCATAGGGATATTGAGGATCCACGGGAGTTTCTTCAGGTGTAGGATACACTTCAGGTATTCCATAACATGATGAAGATGCAGCATAAATAAATCTTTTAATTTCATGAATTCTAGAAGCCTCCAGAACATTGATAGTTCCATCCACGTTAGACTTGTGATACTTCTGTGGCATTTGAATAGAAGGAACAATATCTGCTAAGGCGGCAATATGAAAAACCTTATCTACCCCTTTAAAGTGAGGCTCTATTTTTTCAAAATTAGCAATATCTTCAATTACTACCTCTAAAGACGTATTTTCCTTTTGATGAGCTAAATTTTCAACTCTTCCAGTAGAACAATTGTCAATAACGGTAACTCGATGTCCATCATTAAGTAACCTGTCTACCATATGGCTTCCGATAAAACCACATCCTCCTGTAACTAATATTTTCATTTTATTCTTTTCCTAAAATTTTCTTTATTGCCATCTTTAATTGACCATTCGTGCTGGCGTCTACCTGATGAATTAATTCTGTTACTCTTTGGTTGGCAGAAACATTCTCTTGAAGTTTGACCTCATCTTTTGTAATCTTAAATATACGGGGAATACCATGAAATTCTTTACGGTCAATTGCATGCATTTTATATTCTAAACTAAACCCTCCCTCATTAAGTATAAAGTTGTCAATATTTAATTTATTTCCTGGCCTCCAACTATTCCCGTGATCTCGAATGTATAGAATTCCTTCTTGTTTTAAGATACGTCTAAACTCTTTTACAATATACTTTACTAGTCTTTCGTTCAATTCTGGTAATACCTGAACTACCATTATCTTATCCAAAAAATTATCAGGAATCAAATCCATTCTCCATGTTGGAAGATGATAAATTCCTTTTGCATTCTCGTCTATTTTAAATTCTGAATCTAAAACATAGTCGTGCTGTGGTCTTTCAATAGCGGAATAATATAAATGCTGAAAGCAATATGACTTAGGAATTGCATCAACTGAAATATGCACATAATCCTCGTCATTCATCTGATTCCATAAGTTTGCTTGCCGACCATATCCTGAACCAAAATCTAAGACTCTATTGGTCTTTGAGAAATTAATATGATTAAACAGGTTCGCTAAAATGAAGTCATGAGCATTGTTCCTTGCGATACCATTCTCGTAGCCATTAAAATCAAAATCTAGATTAAATTTCTTAAAAAAAGACAAGTCATAAAGTGTACTTTTTTTAATTAAAGGATCAATTTCATCGGAATTGAAAGAATCTGTCTTATCTGACTTTAGCCAGTTCATCCACTCAATTATGTCTTCAGGTTTATCATATGTGTAAAAATCCTCAGGTAAGTCTCCCTCGTAATTTACTTTCCTTTTTTTTCTGACATCTTGATAAGTCCAATTGACCATCCATTCTTTAATAAAAGACGAATCTTTTTCAAAGGCTGACTTAAAAAGATTAAAAATACTTGGATTATATTCCATTATTAAAAAAGTTATTTACGGACTCACAAACATAATCAACTTGCTCGTCTGTTAATTCAGGGTAAACAGGAATGCTTAAAATTCTTTTTACTTGGTCTTCAGTTACTGAATAACTATCTTGAGCGCTTAGATTATCTTTTGCGGCTAACTGTTTATGAATGGGTATTGGATAGTGTACTTTGGTATCTATACCTCTTTCTTCCAGAAAACTTTTAAGCTCATCCCTTTTATCAGTTTTAATAATAAAGGTGTGATAAACAGATTTTTCGTAATCTTTTTCTACAGGAACTTCTACTAAATGACCAAACGATTTTTGATATCGTTCAGCAATTGACCTTCTTCTTGCTGTCCACTCAGGCAGTCGAAGAATTTTAATATTTAAGATAGCGGCTTGTAAAGCATCTATTCGTGAATTAATACTCCAAAAAGCGCATTCATCTCGATTTATATGCCCATGTGACCTGGCTTTGATTAAGTAGTTATAATATGACTCATTATTAGTGGTAATCATTCCAGCATCACCTAACGCTGATAAGTTTTTTAAAGGATGAAGACTAAAAGAAGCTATATCTCCAATACTTCCCACTTTCATGCCTTTATATTCTGCGCCAACTGCTTGTGCAGCGTCTTCTATTACAAATAGATTATACTTCTTCGCAATTTTGTTAAGCTCATCCATAGGAGCAGGACGTCCTGTAAGATGGACTGCTATTATCGCTTTTGTTTTGTCGGTGATCTTTTTTTCTACTTCTATCGGGTCCAAGTTAAAATCGCTTCTAACATCAGCAAAAACAGCTATAGCTCCAACTAGCTCTATTGAAGAAGCAGAAGCTAGATAAGAATTAGGAGCTGTAATTACTTCGTCCCCAGGCCCAATTCCCATCGCTTTCATGGAAAGTATTAAACTATCAGTTCCATTTCCAACACCGATAGCATATTTTGTTCCACATAGTTTTGCAAACTGCTTTTCGAATTGATCAACTTCTTCTCCAAGAATAAACATACCACTGTCTATTACTTGAGATACCTTTTCTAAAATTGCTTCTTTGTCCTTAGAATGCTGAAGACTAAGGTTTATATAAGGAACTCTTACCATTATACTAATTCAATATTTTGCATCAACTTTACATTAAAATACTTTTCATCTTCAAATGAGTTAGGAATTAAACCTTTGTCGAAAGCATCTTTTAAATCTCTAACTGCATCTTCTATTGAATGCTTAGGAACAAAACCAATCTCATTTTTAATGTAATCGGAAGAGATATGATATGATCTATTATCATTCGTTGGCTCTATTTTAATATCTACGCTGTCACCTACGACGTTCTTAACCATACCAGCAATTTCATTTACTGTAAAATTCTCATAACCTGCATTAAAGGTTTTACCATTAATCTTTTCAGAAGGCAACTGAAGTAACTCTATATACAAATCGGTCATGTCTTGGATGTGAATATTGGGTCTTTTTTGGTTCCCACCAAAAACCTTGATAAATCCTTTATTAACTGCAAAGTTGGTTAATATATTTACTGTTAAATCTAATCTCAACCTAGGCGAAAAACCACAAACAGTTGCAGGTCTAATTGTAACACAAGTAAAATCTTTACTTGGGTATTTTGATAGTATTTCTTCACAATCCGCCTTAAATTTAGAATAGTCTGTTAAAGGTTCTAAAACCATCTCTTCTGTAACATTTGGCTCATCTTTAATACCGTAAACAGAGGAAGAAGAAGCATAAATAAATCGCCCCACCCCGCTGTCTCTAGCGATTTGAACCATTGGCTCAAATGGATCTAAATTAATTGATTTACCTAAATCAGGATTCAATTCAAAACTTGGATCATTTGAAATACATGCTAAGTGAATTACAGCATCATGCCCAGGAATTAATTTCCTCATCAAATCGATATCTCTAATATCGCCTTCAACAGCGGTCAATTTATTGTGATTAGGAAGTACATTACTTCCGTAAATCATTAAATCAATAACTGTAACCTCATAACCTTTATCAAGTAATTTAGGAACTAATACTGCTCCTACGTATCCGGCTCCTCCGGTTATAAATATTTTCTTCATCTAATCGTTTATTTAACTAATTATAAATAGCCATACTTTTTCAATTCTGAAAATGCTATTTCTTGTATTGTATTTCTATCTCTTTCAGAAGTAGAAGGCTTTGTACTCCTGCCCCATCTCTCTTCTACTGAAGAAACCATCGATTCTTCAAAATCAATCTCTAAAAAATTGCAAATTCGAATAACTTCAGACTTTGTATTTTGAATCAAGTCTTCATATTTCACTAATAAATAATTATTTGCAAATTGATCATTTAATTCAAAAAACTTTCTGATTCCTGCATTCAATGCTAGCCAGCTACCCGCAATTTTTACAGGATCGTCGTCTAGTTCATGTCTAGCAGTAAAAGAATGGAAGGAGTCAACAGGGTTTCTAACTAAGTGGATTGTTTTAAAGTCAGGCCTTGCCCTATAAACAGTCTCCAAATCAGCATACTTAGGGATAGGAGACCCTAAACATACTTCGCCTAAAATGTGAGTATACTCTTTTTCTTTTGGAATATAAGTATTTTCTATTTGCTTGAAGTACTGTCTTAAACCTTGATACCTGCCAAAATCAGTACTTGCCTGCAATGCATTTAGATGTAACTTTAATTCAGGTAATGATCTCGCTTTGTGCACTTGAGCAGTTATATCGAGATCCAAAGTCATATCAGTTGTATTGAAAATCCATGGATGGACAAGTGCAGTTTCCAATACCTTTGAATGCTGTTTTAAAATACTCCTACACAACCATCTACCACCCGAATGAGGCCACCAAATAACACCTGACATCACAATATTTTTCATCTCGCTACCCTACCTTATTCTTAATTATCTGATTATAAAATGATATAGCTCTATCTATATGCGAACTTAGCCTAAATTGATTTCTACGTAGATCTAAATTCTCTACTAAATTACTGTAATTATAATTATTTATAACAGATTTGAGGTCATGAAAATCACTTTTTGTTACACCTATGGCAAGTTGATACCTTTCTAAAATCCAGCGTTGATGACCCATATCCTTTGAGATAATCGTCGGAAGTCCTGACTCTAAATAATTAAATATCTTTAAACTTGATGAATAGTAACGCTTTAATGGTGAACGCTGCGTATCTTCATTAAAAAAAGGGATTAATCCAAAGTGATACTTTGAGATTTCTTTATTCATTTCATCAGGAGGAAGAGATTCATGCATGTGGAAATAAGAAAACTCTTCTGACATCTTGAAATACTCTTCATATATTGGCCTGGCTAAGTTAGGGTTAGGATATACGTGTAAGTGAATACCTTGTTCATTCAATGTCTCTATTAACCAATGTAGCTGTATATTTCCATGATCCGCTTTAGCATCTTGACTTCCCCTAACGGACCCCACGTAAACCAAGTGCATTTCCTTAGTTTGCTTGCTCTTATCTGCAGAAATTATCATAGAGTCCTCACAATAATTCGGGAAGTAAATTCTATTTGGTTTCCTTTTAATTTTAAATAGTCTAAATGCATTATTTACTTCTAAACTTTCCGCAAGGATACCATCTACATTTTCTAATGCATATTTTTCAGAGGGTAACTCTTTTCTTAGATACCACCTTGGTGGGTTTAAACCAAAAGAAGAAACTGAAGTGTCTTTAACGCTTATTACCACGGGAACATCATGCTCTTTGAGTAAAATTTCGATAACATAACACCTCCTGGTAAAGCCATGTATTATATCAACATCTTTAACCTTGTTGATCTTATTGCGAAAATCCCAATGATTTCTGAAGAAAATAACCTTCTTAAAACCCGCCTCCAAAAACAAATCATCTAATTTCGAATGAGTAATCATTAGAATAACATCACCGTTAAAAGATTCTTTTAAAGAATTATAATATCTCAAGATATCGATTCTTGGGTCTTCTGTAACAAACAAAATTTGATTCAACTGATTTTGACCTGACCAAATTCTAGATCTTTTATTAAATAAATTTACGATACGATCCACCAAACTAGATCCGTAAAATAAAAAGTGGTCTAAATATTTCCGATAATTTGCTTTCAATTTCTTAAAAAGCTTTTTCATATTGTATATTTTTAAACTATACTCTTTTTTAAAGCACTAAACTACTTCATAAAAACTAACTAGCTTGTGAACTTGCCTCTTTAAAGAAAGTTGCTCTCTTCTATTTTCTATGCTATCCACTAATGTTTTATAATCAATATCTAAAAGCTTATTCTTAAAAAAATCGAAGTCTTCCAAACTAAACTGAATAATACCACCAAATTTCCTCCCTATGAAATTTTGAAAAACAGTATCTTCCGTTGTTATAATCGGTAAAGAGGCTTCAAAGTAATTGAACATTTTCAGAGTGGTTGAATAATATTGCTTATCATGTAACCTGCTATTACTTTTATGAAAAAAGGGTAATATGCCAAAATCATATTGAGAAAGCTCTTCAGATAGACCAGATTGACTGACAGATTCATGCAAGTGAAAATATGAAAGCTTTTTATCAAGTTCAACATAGTCTACTGAATCTTCTCTTAGTTGAGCTGGAGTGGGATAAACATGAAAATGTATTTTTTGATATTGTAGTTTTTCAATTAACCAATGTAATTGCATAATACCATAATGTCCTTTGTTTCTAAAAGAAGACATGATGCCTCCAACATATACAATATGCAAGTTTTGTAAGTCCAACTCTCTATTCTTTTTACACACAAAGTAATCATTGTCAGTATAATTAGGAAAAAGAAGTGCCGGAGAATTAATGATTCCGTAAAACTTTCTAGCAGACTGCAATTCTAAACTATGACAAACAAAACCTTTGGCTCTCATTAAAACATTATGCTCGAGAGCTAACTCTTTTTTCATAGAGTAAGAAGGTGGATTTAGTCCATAATTTGTAATATTCAAGTCTTGAAAGTCATATAATACTTTACCTTTTGCAATATATTTAACTACAGAATAAGCTGCTTCGTACGGTGGTCCAAATGTGTGAAAAATTGTATTTTTAGCATCTAAACTTTTTAGTATTCTTCTTAATTCATAAACCGTATCATAAGTATAAACACAATCAAAAGAGTCGTCAATTAACTTTGAATTATAACCATTTGCGCTGCATATAAAAATAATCTTCTTTTTAGTTAACCTTTTTAGCCATTTAGCAACTCTTGCGACACGGCCATGAATGATTGTTCCTACAAACACAATTCTCTGCTGTTTGAATACTGGTAAAGGATTAAAATAATAATTGAAGAAATCTATTGGTAGATGCTTCAGCTCATTTAACTTGAAACTGAGTTTCCGAAAAAGTAAATTCAGTTTACTTCTTAGCATCTTTGAGTCGTTGTTGGATGTAATCAATCTTCTCTTTATTAGCTAAAACCACGTCTTTAATCTGATCCTTTTCGCTATCCGATAAATTCTTTTTCCATTTCGTTAATGGATTACCCTTGGTAGTAGTATTGTGAATTTTTCTCTTTTTAGCCACAATTTTCTCTTCTTTCGATTTGTGCTCTTTTCGTAAATCTAAGAAACTAAAAATCTTTGTTAACGTTGATGACTGATCTTCAACTAAATCATTATAATCAATAATTAATGAAGGATTGTCTATCACCTCCAAATCTTTAAGCATAACATAGTTTAAGCTAACCCATGACTTAGCAATCGAAGAGAAGTCCTCATTCGCGGTCTTCTTGCTCCCGGGGTTAACAGTCCCGCCAACTCTCGACCAACAGGAACCATCCTCATCAGGTAGAAAAAACTGTTTTCCCTTTTGAACATCCGCATTTTGAAAATGCTTTTTCATACTT
>CBFHLF010000099.1:0-8280 GCA_965656555.1 uncultured Acidiluteibacter sp.
AAAGCATTGAAGTAGGGGTTTTTCTTTAGTAGTTCGTATTTCTTTTGTCGATTAGGCTCATCTGCATAGTCTTCCATTACGGTATCAAATAACCGTTGCGCATCTTCAGGCAATAAAGCAGGGCTTTCAGAAGCTAAAGAATCTAGCAACAGCTTCACCTCCACCGGTTGCTCATCAGGATAATCCACCATACGAATAGTCGCATCAACAAATCGGAAACCATACAACTCCTCTGTATTACCTAAGCGCAATATTTCAGCAATATCTCCATTGGCTATGAATCCGGCCTTGGATTGGTCATCTAACCAGAAGTAATTATTTTTGACAATCATGATGTATTCCCCAGTCGCAATTTCATTCTCCATCCATCGGATGCGTTGGCGTATTTCACCATTAAACAAGTTAGCTCGCTTATTCGACCGACAAATAACAATGGTATCATCTTCACCGTCGTTCGAGTAAGCTGTGTTTAAAACATCTTCTAAATCCTCTCCTGTAATCTTAATTACATCAGAATAAGGCTCTACTTCAAACGAAATTTCCATATCGTTTCCCATCAAAGCTGCCCTTAGCTTTGTAGCATTATACAAAATGCCTGAAGACTCTTTCTGGCGCACCACCTCTTTTAGCTCTGCACCTTTTAAATCAATAGGGTAATTAGCCATAAGTTGTTTGGGTTCTAAAGCAGGACTAATATCCATTCCTACAGGAGGTAATTGAGCAATATCACCGATAAAAATCAACTTACAATTGTGGCCACTAAACACAAACTCCATAAGGTCATCCAATAAACTACGAGATGAACCAAATTTACCTGACAGTAAACCCCCAACATCAGAAATCATCGAAGCCTCGTCAACGATAAAGATGGTATTTTGTCGTTTATTGGCTGCTAGCACAAAGCGAGAAACACCATCACCCCCTCGTTTAATTTGATAAATTGCCTTATGGATGGTGAATGCCTTTTTGCCTGAAAAGTTAGATAAAACTTTTGCTGCTCTCCCCGTAGGTGCCAACAACTGCGACTGTAAGCCTATTTTTGGTAAAGCTCGAACCAGTGCACCAACAGTAGTAGTTTTACCCGTACCTGCATACCCTCGAATAATATATGCCCAATTCCCATTACTCTTTGTGACAAAACGGCTCATACGATCAATTAGAGTCAATTGATCGTCTGTTGGCTCATGGCCCATTTGCGCAATAAATAATTCTGTGAAGGCGTTAGGCATTAAAGCATTTTAGTTTAGTATACAGATGATAAAGGTAAGAGAAGTATTAATGATTTATTAATTTTAACTCACCATAAAAAATTGTAGTTTTGTAGGGCTTTGAAAAAGCTTTCTGCTTACTTTTAGCAGCTAAAACGAACATAACAGATAAATACAAATAAGAAATGAAGATCGCGATTCAAGCATTACTTTTAGTGGCGGCAGTTGTCCTTGCTTACCTTGTTTATGACAGTGTAAATAGTCGAATTGTTTTTGAAGAAAAATTAGGGTACCGACAAGCAATTGTAGTGGATAAACTAATTGACATTAGAACTGCACAAACAGAATTTAAAGCAGAGAAAAAGCGTTATGCAAAAACATTTGATGAGTTGTTGAATTTCGTTAAATACGATTCAATATCGTTGATTAAAGCTATTGGTACTGTCCCGGATTCACTAACTGAGCAGCAGGCAGTAGAAATGGGTATTGTTAGCCGAGATACTTCGATGATGGCGGTAATTGACACTGTTCTTACAGGTGTTAATATCGATTCACTAAAATACATTCCATTCTCTGATGGTGAAGAGTTCAAAATTGATGCTGCTAAGATAGAGAAGAACAAGGTCAATGTAAATGTTTTTGAGGTTTCGGCTAAATATGGCCAGTTCCTTAAAGGAATGAATACTAAAAACGAAAACATCGACTTAGAAAAAGACTTAAAAGTAGGATCAATGGAAGATCCAACAACCAGCGGAAACTGGGAATAATTTTATAGCATATGGCAGGAAAGCATAAGCCTGTATTTCATCAATTTGATCAGTCTAAAATAGACGATTCAAAAATCAATTACCATCTATCGCTGCAGATTAGCATAGATGGTTTTTGTTTTGCCCTCTTTCATCTAACATCGCAAACCTACATCGGCGTAGCAGAATATGTTATGTCAAACAATACTGACCAAACAGTTACAGCATTTTTTGAGGAAGTAGTAAAAGAAGATCAGTGGCTACAAGGAACATTTAAGTCGGTTAGTGCTGCATTTACAGCTACTAATAACACCCTTATCCCTTCGGCACTTTTCGAAGAAGAGCGCATAGAGGACTACCTATCAATCAATATAAGAAGTAATCGATCAGACAAACTACTACACAACCGCCTCATTAAATCAGAGATTATAAACTGCTTTACGCTAGATAAAGACATCTACAACGTAATTACTAAACAGTATCCCGGTGCCAACCTGATTCACCAAGGGACCATACAAATAGAAGCCGCTGCTCACCAGCAATTAAAAAATCCTACTATATTTCTTCAATTTAATAGAAAAAGCATTGACATTGTAGCGGTTAAAGATGAGCAGACCCAACTAATGAATAGCTTTGATTACAAAACATCAGAAGATGTTATCTATTATTTATTGTATGTAATGGAACAGCTCGCATTTAATCAAAATGACACAACTGTTCTTTTAATGGGCAACATCCAAAAAGAGAGTAACGTATATAAGCTGTTATACAAATACATTCATACACTGTCTTTGGTCGAATGGCCCGCAGTAGTTCAATATGCACAACCAGTTAAGGGTTTAGCATCTCATCAATTTCATCTTTTAATTCAACAGTACTTGTGCGCATAATTAGCGGAATATATAAAGGAAAGCGATTAACAGCTCCCAAAAACCTACCGGTAAGACCTACAACAGATTTTGCCAAAGAAGGACTGTTTAATATGCTAAACAGTAGAATCGACTTTGAAGGCATCGATGTATTGGACCTATGTGCAGGAACAGGAAATATTTCCTTTGAGTTTGCCTCCAGAGAAGCAAATACAATTTTATCTATTGATCAAGATAGAGGTTGTATCAACTTTATCCGAAAGACAGCTGAAGAACTTAACTTTAAGCAAATAAGCGTCATAAGGAACGATATTTTCGCAGCTGTAAAAAAGCCACTCGGATCATTTGACGTTATCTTCGCAGACCCTCCATATGGAATGAAAGGCAGCGAGGACTTACCCGATGAAATCTTTAGAGGAGATTTATTGAAACCAAATGGTATCTTTATTATGGAGCATCCAAAAGATATAAGCTACGAAAATCATCAACGCTTGATTTTAACCCGTAAATTTGGAAATGTACACTTTAGCCTCTTTCAACATTAAATTAAATGGATATGAGAATAGCTATTTTCCCAGGATCTTTTGACCCAATTACCAAAGGTCACCTTGATATCATTGAACGTTCATTACCATTATTTGACCGAGTTATCGTAGCAGTGGGTTACAATAGCACCAAAGCAAGTGGCTTGTTTGAAGTTTCCGAAAGAGTCAAGCAAATCAAGTCAGCTACTCAACAGTTAGATCAAGTTTCCGTTGATACTTATGAAGGTTTAACCATCGATTTTTGCAAAAAAATAGGTGCATCCACTATAATTAGAGGATTAAGAAACACGGCTGACTTTGAGTTTGAAAAGTCCATCGCCCAAATGAACAAAAAGATGAATCCAGCAATTGAAACGGTATTTTTATTTACCGATCCAGAATTGGCTGCAATAAATTCATCGATTGTACGTGATATAATTCGGAACGGAGGAAACCCAAACCAATTCCTACCATTCGACATTTGATTTAACCTTATGCGACTTATACTTTCCATCGTTTTTACCCTTTCCCTGTTTTTAGCATCTGCTAATGATGCAGTCATTAAAGGTACTATTAAAGGTTTTGAAGGAAAGACCATACGATTAACTGTAGTCGATGACTATTTCACTAATACCGAGCGTAAAGTCGGAACTGCGCGCATTGATGGAGAATCATTTCAACTGTCGTCAGCTATAGAAGGTGTACAGCAAGCCAAGCTAACAATAGAAGATAAATCGGTAACCTTTTACATCGAAGAAGGCAGTGTCTACAATATTCACTTAAGCTTTGATGAAGAATGGAATAGAAGCAAAATATACGATAAAGAGTTGACACTAAAATTTAGCTTTCCTCAATCAACGGACATCAATCAGTTGATTAAGCGATTCAACAGAGAATATAGCGATTTCTTTGAAACTAATGCAGTATTACTTGCACGAAAGCAGGGTGAGTCGGCTGTTGAGCAATTTGTAGCCAATGTTACCTCAAAAGAAATATATAACCAACATCCATACGTTAAAACGTATGTAGAATACACCTGTGCAGGGCTAAAAGACGCCGCATATTTTAGTAAAAAGCAGCTAAATAAGACCTATTTTGTCAATCGACCTATCGTTTATTCAAACAAAGAATATGTCTACTTTTTCAATCAATTCTACGACAATTCATTCAAACGATTAATTCTTGGATCAAAAGGGTCAGAACTTCTTAAATACTTGACTTTAGAAAATGATCTTCCTCAAGCACTTGAATTGCTTAAAAAGGAACTAAATCAAAACCAAGATGCATTTGCAGAACTGTATTTAATAAATGGACTATACGCTGTTTACTTCGATGGTATTTTCAACCAGAAGAGTGCTTTAAAAATCCTTAAGGAAGTCAGCAAAAAAGGGAAAAATGAGCAAAACAAAATAATCGCTGCCAACATCCTAACAAAATTAAGTTACTATGGAAAAGACGTTAAGGCACCGCTATTCGAATTATACAATCAAGAAGACCAACTCGTTTCTCTCGCTGATTTCCGAGGAAAATATGTGTACTTAAGTTTTTGGGCATCATGGAATTTAATCGCAATGAAGCAGATGCAAGTCATTCGCGTTTTAGCTAAAAGACATGGAGATAAGATTGCCTTTGTAAGCATTAATATCGATGACAATCCGGCAGATTTTAAAAAGGCGGTCAAGCAATACAATTACCCATGGACAGTTCTCCACTATGGAAACGACTATACAGTAAAAGAAAATTATCAAATCAAAACGATTCCTTCTTACATTGTAATAAACCCAGAAGGTGTAATCGTAACTAATCAAGCGTTACCACCGGATGATTCAGGAGTAGAATTGTATTTACACAACCTGACGAAGTAAATGTGCAATTGAGGCATAAGTATTTTCGAGAATCGACCCCAGATTATCCAAACTTACCCACTTGACTTCGACTATGCCTTCTTCTGTTTGGGGAACCAACTCCTGATTTCCTGATAGTGACATAGAATACCAATAAGTTGGTTTTAAAATTAATTCTCCATTCATCCAATAAATGTGGTAAGTGGTGGGCAATGCTGCACCAAGGGTCAAATTATTCACACCACACTCCTCTTCTACTTCTCGAACAGCAGCTACTGAAATAGCCTCAGCATCCTCCACTTTTCCTTTCGGCAAGTCCCATTTTCCATTTCTGAGGATAAACAAAAGAGCCCCCATTTCATTTTTCACTAGGCCTCCTGCTGCCGCTACAACTGTTACTGTTTTAAGGAGCTCCTCCCACAAGGCATCTAGGTTATCGATGTGCAAGATTAAATCTGTAGAATTATGCACATTTTTAAGTCGATTAAAAATAGACAAAACCTGATCTACTTCACTAACATACAAATTATTATAAGCAGAAAATAAATTTTCATTTTCCGTTTGTTGTTGAAAAGTAATGGAGGATTGATTGATAAAAACTTGATACATTTGCGTCATGGATGTTACGAATGACACGGCCCTAAAAGTAGCCGAATTTCTATTGCAAATAAAAGCAATTAAACTCAACAATGCAGAGCCGTTTACTTGGGCTTCTGGGTGGAAATCGCCAATCTACTGCGATAACAGAAAAACGCTGTCCTACCCGCCGATCAGAACTTACATTCGACAACAGTATGTAGAAAAGATTAGAGAAGCATTTGGGTCGCCTGATGTAATTGCAGGAGTAGCAACTGGTGGAATAGCACAAGCTGCATTAATTGCACAGGAAATGGATTTACCGATGATTTATGTTCGTTCCTCATCGAAAGGGCATGGATTACAAAATCAAATTGAAGGAGCTATTGAAAAGGGTCAAAAAGTAGTCGTTATTGAAGATCTTATTTCTTCAGGTATGAGCAGTCTTAAAGCAGTAGATGCATTGCGAAATTTTGGTGCAGAAGTAATCGGAATGGTAGCTATTTTTACTTATGGATTCGACGTAGCAAAGAAAAATTTTGAAGAATATAACTGTACGCTTGAAACACTGACTGACTACGAGCATTTATTAGAAATTGCAGTAGAAACTTCTTATATAAAACAAGAAGATGTAGCTTCACTAAAAGAATGGAGGGCTAACCCTTCTGAATGGAAAAAATAAGACCAGATGATTATAGAAACCACAACCGTAAATACGCCTAACTCTCAAGAAGCAGTTTATCAATTCCTAGCCGACTTAAACAATCTTGAGCAGTTGATGCCTGAAGGTAAAATTGAAAAATGGCAATCAGATGTTGACAGTTGTCAATTCGGTATAAAAGGGATGGCTACTATTGGGCTAAAAGTTACTGAGCGCAAACCTCAGAATGAAATCAATATCGAATCATTCGGTAAAGCACCATTCAAATTCAAATTGAATATCTTTATAGAAGCGGCTGACGAAGCAAATGCAAAAGCTAAAATGGTGTTTGATGGAGATGTAAATCCATTCATGAAGATTATGGTTGAAAAACCACTGACTAACTTCTTTAACATGCTGACAGAAAAAGTAGGTGAGCTTAAATTATAAACTTAAGCTCTTTCATTCCATACATTTCTGTTTTTCCCTCCAACGAATCTAGACAAAGATTTCCTGAGGTATTGACTCTTGTTATTTTCCTTAAGTGTCGGCCACCATCTATTTCGTACATGGCCCAATCATTAAAGTAAAGTAGATTTTCATGATATATCTGATCGATTAATTGGAACTTATGGTCTTTTAATCGTTGATACCAAATGGCCAATTCTGCTAGAAACAAATCCCGAATTTCATTAAGATGAAAGGCCTTGCCAAGCAACAATTTGAGTGAAGCCGAAGCCTCCTCGTAAATGCCAAAATCATCCTGATTGACATTAAGGCCAACACCAACTACAGCCGATTCAATTCGCTGACCTCGTAAGTTATTTTCAATCAAAATACCACTCACTTTCTTCGAGCCCACATAAATATCATTAGGCCATTTTATTTTTGCACAAGGAATACCGAGTTGCTGAATGGACAATACCAAACTAATCGCGACTATTTTACTAAGGTAGAATTGCTGATCAATAGGCAAAAAAGATGGGGATAAAACCAAACTCATCAAGAGGTTTTGGTCTTTTGTGGAAATCCAGCTCGTACCCATCTGCCCTCGACCTTGAGCTTGATAGTTGGCAGTAATTACAGCTCCCTCAGTTACTTTTTGATTTTTTAACAAGTCCTGAGCTATCAGATTAGTTGAATCAACTTCGTCAAATTCTATCAGTTGGCGCCCAAAGATTTGTCTATCTATCATAAAACAAAGGATTTGTAAAAAGCAATATTAAGCGTTTCTCAACATTAATTCGTTACTTTTGTTCCATTAATTTAAACACAAGAATGGCTAAAAAAACGATTATAGACGAATCGCAATTATTGACTGATAACATTGTAAGAGCAATACAAGAAAAAAAAGGAGACAACATTGTTTGTTTGAACCTTAAAAACATAGATGCAGCAGTTACCGACTATTTTGTTATCTGCGATGGAACATCAAACACACAAGTTTCTGCAATTAAAGATTCTATTGAAAAAGAAGTAAAAGAATCCCTTGGAGAGAAAGCGTGGCACGTAGAAGGAACTGATAACGCGGAATGGATTTTAATGGACTATGTAAACGTTGTCGTTCATATATTCCAAAAAGAGACAAGAGACTTTTTCAATATAGAAGGTCTTTGGGCAGATGCAGAAATCACCAATATTCCATCGATTAATTAACTACACTTTTCAACCTGAATATTTTTTTCTTACGAAATGGCAAATAAAAAATCTCCGAAAGGAAAACAACCTAAAAAGCAATTTAATTTCTATTGGATCTACGTCACCATAGGTGTGCTTTTAATCGCATTAAACCTGTTTAGTTACAGTTCAGGAGCACAAAAAGTAACTTGGGATAGATTCGTTAATGAAATGCTTGAAGAGCAAGAAATCAGCC
>CBFHLF010000100.1:0-8116 GCA_965656555.1 uncultured Acidiluteibacter sp.
CATTATAATAGGATAATTCAGCTTACCGACCGAAGTTTTTAATCCATCAGCAATTGTGTTCGGGTTAGTTTGTGGTATGTGTTTACCGGATTTCCATGATTGATAGGCATCGTCCGCACCGGATGGTTCACACCCAATTATCTTTGTAGATGGCGAATACGATTGGGTACTCAAAATACTTCCCGCCATTAATCCACCGCCGCCGATGGGTGCTAAAAGGTAATCCAGTTCATCAACTTGTTCATAAAGCTCTTTCGCACATGAAGCTTGTCCAATGATTACGTCCCAATTATCATAAGGGTGTATGAATTGATAACCGTCTCGTTCTACAATTGAAGTAACACCTTGCTCCCTTGCGGCTAATGTAGGTTCGCACAAAATTACTTCAGCACCATAACCCTTCACCGCTGCAATTTTCACTTTTGGTGCATTAGAGGGCATAACAATTTTGGCATTAAACCCCGCATTTTTAGCGGCTAGTGCTACTGCTTGTGCATGATTTCCACTGGAATGCGTCGTTATTCCTTTGATTGAGGCATTGCCTTTCAATTGAACAATTGCATTAGCAGCTCCTCTCATTTTAAAAGCGCCAACCTTTTGAAAGTTTTCACACTTAAAAAAAAGCCTTGCTCCGGATAGTTTGTCTAAATTGTTCGAGGTAAGCACAGGAGTCTTATGAATAAAGGGCTTTATTCGTTGGTATGCTGCTTCTATTTGCGCTTTGGTTGACATGGTTTATAACTTTTATACTACGGATTGCAATTATCACAATACATGGGGTTTTCGTTCTGCTTTTTCTCTGGATAGATAATTTCTTTTTCAAATTGACAGCCTTTACAAGCGTATATCTGCTTTAGCACAGATCTAGTCGGGAATCCGCAATCGGAGCAGGGAAGTCCTGACGCAGTATTTAATACATCAAATCCTGGTAAGTTACAATTTGGGCAGTGGGAATTGATTTTTTTAGCTAGCTTTTCTGCAGCAGCCCGAATTACCTCCATTCTTTTTGGATTATACATAGCCCTCATGTCCGTCTCTACCCAAACTTTACCAAATTGCTCTTTTATAAGATGAAATACTTTCTCCAACTGTTCAAAGGTAGTGATCCCTTTAACAAGATGCTGCTTATCCTCTCGGTTTTTGCGCAATATAAGCGCGTGAGATGGAAAACTAGATTTCTCTGCAAATGTCTTTAGTTCATCTAAATTCAACACTTCATCACTGTTATAATTCGTAGTTGTACTAACTTCTCTAGCAACGATCTCTAATTTATTTTTAAGGTCAATAAAGATCAAAAACTCCTCATCAGCAGGAATAAAAAATAGGGTAGGATGTGGACCAAATGAACCTTCACTTGCAATTCCAAGATCACAATCATTTGCTTCCATAGTCATGAGACACTTTTTTCGAGCTGTGGCTATCGGATCTTCTGTTCTTTCAATCTCTCCACTAAAAGTGCCTAACTGGTCGGTGTCAAAATTTGTATTTATAACGCATTTAACCCCTAAGTAATCCTCCATAATTGGAGCAATTACTTTTTCTTTGTTGTGTTTGGTTGCAATGAGTAGATTTCTGCCTTTGAACATGTTTTCTTAGATATCCGAACCTTAAAATTACTTCCAGTTCTTATATTTTAAAAGAATCTGTGTTCATTATTTTTGATTTAATTAAAATATTATCTATGAGATTTTTACATTTTTTTATGAGGCGAAGAAAGTTGAATGACAGATGATAATCAAATCAAAAGAGATGAAGGGAAGAGGGACTACGTAATAGCCTACTTATTCCAAATCTTCCAAGCTTCCTCTGCTTGAATTTTTAGCATTTGTTCTCCATTAATAGCGATAGCACCGGCTGCTTTAGCGTGTTGCAAGAATTTAGTTTCAGCAGGGTTGTAGACTAAATCATACAAGAAATGTTGTTCGGTCAGGTATTCGTAAGGAAGTTTAGGTGCATCCGACACATTTGGAAAAGTACCAATAGGGGTGGTGTTCGCAATCAATAGATGGTGCTTCATCACATATTGATTCACTTCTTCATAGCTAACTTGATTTTCACCTTCGGGAGTTCGACTAACATATAGAATTTTGATTCCCAACTGCTCCAACGCATAAGCTACTGCTTTAGAAGCGCCTCCCGTGCCTAAAATTAAAGCTCTACTATGAATATTTTCTAAGAATGGTTTAATACTATTCCGAAAACCAATAACATCGGTGTTGTAGCCTTTTAAGCCATTTTTCGTAAATTGGATGGTATTCACCGCTCCAATGTTTTTAGCTTCTTCATCTAATTCATCCAAGTACGGAAGAATCGCCTCTTTATAAGGTATGGTAACGTTTAATCCAGAAAGATGCTGCGCATTTACCAAAGTAGCGAATTCTGAGATCTCGCTCAACTCATACAGACTGTAAGAAGAATTAGTAATTTCTTCTTTTTCAAATTTTTGCTCAAAGTAATTTTTTGAAAAAGAGTGGGAGAGGGACTTTCCAATTAAACCATACTGCTTCATGGTTTATGCTTTCGTAAATCGTTTGCCTAACCCTTCCAAAACGAAAATTAACGCAAATCCAACTATTGCTATACCTACAGCAGCGAATAGTTGACTATCACCTTCAAAATTCTGAGGTAGTAAATTGATTTGTTCCAACGGCTTTTGCTCGCCGTGTCGGTCGGTCATGTAGCTCAATGTTTCTTTCCAAGGCCAAATTTTATTTAATGACCCAATCATAAATCCGGTCAGAATAGCCATGGTTAAGTTATGGTAATGTTTCAATAACCAAGAAAGTAGGTGTGAGAAACTCAATAATCCCATAACACAGCCTGCCCCGAAAAGTGCAATTACGTCTAATTTGAGTTGGCTTAATGATTCAATAATGTAAGCGTATTTTCCCAATAAGACTAAAATAAAAGACCCAGATATTCCGGGTAATATCATAGCGCAGATGGCAATAGCTCCACTAATTAAAACAGACCACCACGCGTTAGGTGTTGCTGCAGGAACCACTGAAGTGATCCAATAAATTAGGGCAGTTCCACCAATTAAACCTAAAATAGTGCTTAGGTTCCATTTGGTGATCGTTTTTCCAACAAATACGGCAGAAGCTACAATCAATCCAAAAAAGAAGGACCAAATGAGAATAGGGTGATCAGCAAGCAAGTACTTAATGACCTTAACCATGCTTATCAAACTAATTCCTATTCCTAAAACTAATGCTACTAAAAAGTTACCGTTGATGTGCTTCCAAAAACCAGAAATTCCATCATTCTTAAATGCTTTTAAAGCAGATAAATTAAACGACTTTAAGGTATCTACAAATTCTTCGTAAATTCCTGTAATAAGTGCAATTGTTCCGCCGGATACGCCAGGAACGATGTCCGCAGCGCCCATTCCCATGCCTTTAATTGCAATTAGGGCGTAATCGTTTAGACTTCTTTTCATTTTTATGCGGGGAGTTCTTGAAACGCTAATATTCCGCCTTCCAATGACCATAAATTATCCAACTGAAACTTTCGTTTTAGTGTCATAATAATTGCTTGAGATCGTTTACCACTTTGACAGCAAACCACCACTTTTTTAGATTTGTCCAACTGGTCTACAGAAGAAAGAACATTATCAAGGGGTATATTAATACCTCCTATATTAAAATCCTCAAATTCATATGGTTCTCTAACGTCTACAATTTGGTAGTTAGCATCATTTAAAACTGCTTTGAGTTCATTTGGGGTTATCACCTTCATGGCGTTTTATTTAAATTCAGCAATCATTTCGTCAGGTAAATATTGGAAAAAAGTATCACCTCTCAATCCAATTCTTAATGTTTCTAAAGGAATTACCTCATCGTGTCCAATGTTTCCAAGGTTAACATTTGCACCTAGTAACTTAATAAACCATACCTGTTGCCCTTTGATAGGTGCTTCCCATAGGATTTTATCCATTGGCACTTTCTTCAGAATTTTATTTACCAATGCGCTATGTGCAGTTCCATTAGGACGGTAAATACCTACATTACCACTTTCTCTTGCTTCGGCAATTACCTTCCATGAGCCTGCTTCTAGTTCTGTATTCATCATGCTAATCCACTTTCCTGGACTAATCAAAATACCTTCTTCCTTAGATCCAACTTCTGAAAGTACAGTGAAATCTTTAGCTAAAGTAGATATGTAGTTACACTTTACATCATGTGGCATAACTATTGACCCATCAGAAACTTCTGCTGTTTGTAATTTAAATTTATCCATTAACTTTCGGTAGTCATCAAACATACCTCTAGCAATAAATGCCTCAAATAATGTACCTCCTAAATATACTTTTAAGCCTGCTTTGTGATACAAGTCTATTTTTTGTTGTAAGTCATTTGAAACAAACGATGTTCCAAATCCTAACTTTATAATATCTACCAAATGACCAGATGCATCAAGGAAGTCTTCCGCTTGGCGGATACTTAGTCCTTTATCCATCATCATTGTTACCCCACTTTCTCTTGGTTTTGCCGCTCTTTCTGGTATAAACGGCAGATCAAAATTTTTCATCTACGCTCTATAATAATCTATTAATTCTAAAACACTTAGGTTTTGTTTTGCTTCTGGCATCAACTCAAACAATAACTCATATCTATTGAAATTCATCGCCAGTGCCTTGTCTAAGTTGAATAAGGCATCTTCTTTTCTTCCGTACTTCAACAAAAAGGCTACGAAATTATAAATTAATTTGTCATTTTTCTCTTGCAGCTCTATTCCTTCTTGAAAACAGAGCATTGCTGACGTTTTATTTTCTAGTTGATCGTACATCCAAGCGGTATCATACCATATCTCTTTATTGTCCGGATCCAACTCTTTTACTTTTTCATAAGCGATAAGCGCTTCTTCTAAAAAGCCCAATTTCGCTTGTACATCACCGTATACATAATAAAACTCAGGATTATATTCGTCGAGTTCTATACCTTTTTTAATGTAATGAATCGCTTCATGCAGATGCCCAAGTTCATTGTAAATAGCACCCATTCCAACCCAAGCTTCTGCGCAATAAGGGTCTAGTTGTGTCGCTTTTTTATAAAACACCAATGCCTGCTCATTTTCTTCTAATTTTTCATAACATTCGCCAATGTAATAATACGTCATTGACTCCGGAGACTCATATTCGAAGGTTTCTTTAAAGCATGCAATAGCTTCTTGATACTGATCTAAGTTTTCAAGGCAAATGGCTTTACTGTAATATGCCGATGCAAAATCTTCTCGGATAGCTATGCAAAAATCAAAACACTCTATCGCTTTTTCAAACAACTCCTGCTTCATGTATGCTGCGCCAAGATTGTACCACCCTAAATTCGAGTATGGATCGTTGTCGATGTATGATTGAAAGTACTTTGTCGCATGATCGATTTGATTACTCACCTCAAAGCAAAAATACAGCTCATACATGGCAATTTCATTTTCAGGAAATTCCACTAGAATTTGCTTTAGATACGTTATCGCATCGTCGTACTTATTTAGGTTTTCATACTCAAATGAGATACTCATGAGCATCTCTTCTCGCTCATGCTCATCAGCATATTCCAATGCTTTTTTGTAATTCTCAATGGCTTTTTCGGCTTGTCTTAACTGAGAATACGTCGTTGCTTTTAATTGAAATAAATCAATATTAAAAGGTTCAACCGCTTCAGCTTGAGATAAGTATTTGAGCGCCTGATTTGGTTTGTGCATTTGAACATATACCTGCGCCTTATTGATAAGTAGAGTAGTGCTACCAGGGTGCTGACTTAATCCAAAGTCTATTACACTTAACGCTTGCCTAGTGTTATTGTTATCCAAATAATATTCAACCATTCCTTCTAACTCATCTACATCAAAATATGCTGACGAATTAGTAGAAACCATCTCTTCGAATCGCTTAACTGAATACAATTCAGAATCATCTTCATTGTAGCGACTATTACTTTCTTCCATAGGCCTTATCTTATTGCAAAGTTATTAATAAACCGCAAAGTTTAGTGCCAATCCGATATTCTTTTACACAAAGATTTAAACATGAAAAAGAGGAGATTTTTGTTATTTTTGTGCGCTCAATTGAAACCAAAAATATGACATTAATTAAATCAATTTCAGGAATTAGAGGAACAATTGGAGGGAAATCAGGTGATGGTTTGAGCCCAATTGATGTGGTGAAGTTTGCATCTGCATATGGTACTTGGATATTGGCAAGAAATTCAAATACAGCTGATAAGGTAACCGTTGTGATCGGTAGAGATGCACGTATTTCTGGAGAGATGGTAACCAATTTAGTTTCTGGTACACTCATCGGTTTAGGAATACACGTAGTTGATTTAGGATTGTCTACCACGCCAACTGTTGAAGTCGCAGTAACAGAAGAGCAGGCAAATGGAGGTATTATTATCACTGCTAGCCACAACCCAAAAGAGTGGAACGCATTAAAATTACTAAATGAAAGAGGAGAGTTTCTTTCTGGTCAAGACGGGGAAGAAATATTGGCAATAGCCGAAGAAGGACAAATGAAGTACGCTTCAGTTGGTAAGTTAGGGTCAATTTCTCAAAATGATAGCTACCTACAAAAGCACATCGACCTGATATTGGCGCTACCTTTGGTAGATAAAGCAGCCATTGAAAAGAAGAACTTTAAAATTGTAATTGATTGTGTCAATAGTACAGGAGGTATTTTTGTTCCTGCTTTATTGAGAGCGCTTGGCGTTACTGATATTATTGAGCTGTATTGCGAGCCAACCGGTCATTTTCCGCATAATCCGGAGCCGCTGCCTGAGAACCTAACGGAGATTTCAGCAGCTGTGAAGAAGCATAATGCAGATTTAGGACTTGTTGTTGATCCTGATGTGGATCGCCTGGCCATTGTATCGGAAGATGGGGAAATGTTCGGAGAAGAGTATACTCTAGTAGCTGTAGCTGATTATGTGTTGAGCAAAACGAAAGGAAACACTGTTTCTAACCTTTCAAGCACACGTGCATTACGAGACGTGACCGAGAATCATGGAGGTACCTATAGCGCATCAGCTGTTGGCGAGGTAAATGTAGTGGAGAAAATGAAGGAAGTAAATGCTGTTATCGGTGGAGAAGGAAATGGAGGCGTAATTTATCCTGAGTTGCACTATGGAAGAGATGCATTGGTGGGAATAGCTTTATTTTTATCGCACTTGGCTAACTTCAATGAACAGCATTGTTCGAAGTGCACCTCTACACTAAGATCAGGTTATCCGAACTATTACATCTCAAAAAATAAAATAGAATTAACCCCTGAAATTGATGTGGACTTAATTCTTAAGCGGGTACATGAAAAATATCAGAAACAACCAATCCTTACCATTGATGGGGTAAAGATTGAGTTTGACAAAGAGTGGGTACATTTGCGAAAGTCAAATACAGAGCCAATTATTCGTATTTATGCAGAAAGCGAAACCGCTTCTACGGCAGATCATTTAGCCGGTAAAATTATATCAGATATCAAAGAAATTATTAAAGAAGGCTAATCATGAAAGTGTACCTTGATAATGCAGCTACCACACCGGTAGACAAAGAAGTAGTGGATGCTATGATGCCAGTATTGGCCAATACATTTGGAAATCCATCGTCTATTCACTCAAAAGGAAGAGAAGCAAAAGCATTAGTAGAAACTGCTCGAAAGCAAATTGCTCGTTATTACAATGCTTCACCTGCTGAGTTTTTCTTTACATCAGGTGGTACTGAAGCGGATAATATGATTTTGCGCTGTGCAGTTTATGATTTGGGTGCAACTCGGATTATCACTTCAGCAATTGAGCACCATGCCGTGCTTCATACTGCAGAAGAGTTAGCAAAAGAGGAAGGCATTACGCTTGAATTGGTGCGATTAGATGAAATTGGAAATGTTGACCTACAGCATTTGGAAGAATTGTTAGCTGACCATTCACAGAAAACCATCGTTTCCTTAATGCACGGAAATAATGAGATCGCCAACCTACTTCCGCTGGCGAGAGTAGGTGCGATGTGCAAAGAAAATAAAGCACTCTTTCATAGCGATACCGTACAAACAATGGGGCATTACGCGCTTGATTTTAAGGCGTTAAATATAGATTTTGCGACGTGTGCTGCGCATAAATTTCATGGCCCAAAA
>CBFHLF010000101.1:0-8051 GCA_965656555.1 uncultured Acidiluteibacter sp.
AAGAAAAATCCCAATTGCTGATAATGTGTTAAGTTATGCAGTAAAATTAGCCTCTTCTACACGACCAAACACTGAAATGGCAAAAGATATTGTAAACCAGTACATCGGATGGGGTGCAGGTCCACGAGCGTCTCAGTTTTTAGTTTTGGGTGCTAAATGTCATGCAGCGCTTAATGGAAAATACTCACCAGATATTGAAGATGTGAAAGCGGTAGCTAAGCCTATTTTAAGGCATCGTATGGTAAGAAATTACAAAGCGGAGGCTGACGGTCTTACCTTGGATCACATCATTGAAGAATTGATGAAGAATCAATAGGTTTTGCATTCTAATAAGGTGTAAATAGATCTTTACTTTGTATGGTGTCTCGATCCTTGACTTCGAATGCTTTTTTCGATTTTTCTAAGTATTGATCGGTATCGATGTCAGAAACATAATCCCAAAATCGGCCTCCCCACTCATAGGCATCAAAGGTTAGATCTGGGCCATAATACTCATAGACCCCAATTAATGATGGATTAGATGGCGATAAATGGTCAAAAACGATTCGCTTTTTAGGAGCTCTTTGCAGGTCTAGCGTCATTTTGAGGTCACCTGAGAACTCAAATATTTTACGATACAGGTAGTTGTTTTTGGCTTCCCTCATGATGGGCGTTCCAAAACGTGCACTATCATTTTGATCGAAAAATAGGTGATCAATAATCTTTTTATGGCTCATGGAATTGTTCCCATCCCACCCAACAAGCGTATTAATTGTTTTTAGCCCATTATCAATTTCTAACAAATCATAATAAAGACAACCATACCAATTATTGCTAGTGAGTTCTTGTTTTTCGGGAAGCGTTATGCTACTTGACTCATCGTTTAATTCTTCCCAAAAGTACTGTTCATCGGCAATCCGTTGAATAAATCCGTAATAATGGTAAATGTTTTGAGCATCCAATATGGCCCACGTTAATATTCTCAGAGTGGTATCGTTGTTAATGACTTGCATTAGGTTACTTACTTTTCGTAAGTCTAGATTGATTGAGTCATCCTCTTGCACAGCTTTTTTAAGTGTGGTATAAAATTGCTCATTTGCTTTTTTACGGTCTTGATAAAGTGTGCTATTAATTATCTTCTGACCTGCTTCTGTAAGTAACTTAACGGTTTCATGTCGATCAGTAAATAACATTTGCTCTTGTCCGCTTAGGAAAGATGAAAGTCCTAGAAATAAAATGGTAATGATGGTCTTGTTCATATGGAGCATAGTTACAATAAACGTGCTATTTTTATAAATGGTCTTTATAGCAAGATAAAAATGAGCAAAAAAAAACCTTCTCGTACATCGAGAAGGTTTTTTATGCATAGAAAATATTATAAGTGCATATTTGCTTTCTTTCCTAGCAGTACTTCTTCAGATTCTCTAAAATCAGGGTCATCTACGCAACAGTCTACTGGACAAACAGCAGCACATTGTGGCTCGTCGTGAAATCCAACACACTCTGTGCACTTGTCAGGCACAATGTAGTAGTAGTCTAAGCTTATTGGCTCATTTGCGTTTTCAGCATCTACCGTGCTTCCATCAAGTCTTTCAAAGTCTCCGGTAAGTGTGGTGCCATCAGAGAATCTCCACTCCTCGCCACCTTCATATATTGCGTTATTTGGGCACTCCGGCTCACATGCTCCGCAGTTAATGCATTCGTCAGTTATTATAATTGCCATGATATGTTCTTTTTTATGTTAGTAGCTTTGTACAAAACTAATAACGTTTTAAATAGTTTTCCAAAGAACAAATTTAAACGATTTTAACCGATATATTTTTTTAGAATGAATTTAAATAGCCGCATAGCAGGTGTTGAAAAGTTAGGCCGATTTATTACTCAGTTTCTAGCTGATAGCAATGAAGATGAACGCCTAAACGAGTTGAATGTAGCATTTAAAGACCGATTGACACAAGGAATAATACAAGCAAAAGTGCAAAATGGTTGGTTTACAGAAGAACATATTCGGTTGAGCTTGGAAGCTTGGGGAAAATCTTTATCCTTATCGAACCTTCAACAATGGACTTCAAACTACTCCATTACAGATAAGGATCCCAAACCGGTAGGAATTATTATGGCCGGAAATATTCCCTTGGTAGGATTTCACGATTTAATTACAGTCATATTATCTGGAAATAAAGCACTAGTTAAGCTATCGTCGGAGGATAAGGTGTTGATTCCAATTATATTGGAGGTGCTTGTAGCAATTGATCAAGCGTTCAGTAACTATTTTGAGCTAATTGTAAAACTTGAAAATGCTGCTGCTGTTATCGCGACCGGAAGTAATAACTCTGCTCGTTATTTTGAGCACTATTTTGGGAAGTATCCGAACATCATTCGAAAAAATAGAACTTCTATTGCTGTAGTAGACGGAACAGAAACCGAAGAGCAGTTGGCAGGTTTAGCCAATGATATTATGCTTTATTTTGGGCTAGGCTGCAGAAATGTATCCAAAGTTTATGTTCCTCATGATTATGATTTAAACCATCTTTTTAAGGCGTTGTATCCATTTAAGGAATACGGAAATCATAATAAGTTCGCGAATAACTACGATTATAATAAAGCTATTTATCTGTTGAATAGTGAACCACTATTGGAGAATGGTTTTCTATTAATGAGAGAGGCTAAGGAGTTAAATTCTCCGGTCGGCGTACTGCTATATGAGCGCTATGAAAACCTCTCTGCGGTTCATCAAGTTATTAATGAACACCAAGGTTCTTTGCAGTGCGTTGTTGCAAATTCAAGTATTTATAAATCTTCTGTTCCTTTTGGGAAAGCACAGCAACCAGAGTTGTGGGATTATGCGGATGGAGTGGATACCATGCAGTTTCTAACTGAGCTGTCGTAATTTGCTATTGGAATTCGAAACAGCCTGCGTCTGGCGCAGCATCCATAGTACGCATGTTTCCGTCTAAATCAATTGGGACTAATTGGCCTACTCCGATGCTACCAAAATCAATGGCATCTGAATTTGGGGCCAAGGTGTAATCGCGATTTGATGCATCTGTAAACAAGGGGCTACTTACTTGAATACAATTGGTGTAGTCACTTCCAGTTATCGCAGAGTCAGTTTTAATAATGCAGTTTTCGAATTGAAAATCAACTAATGTGGTATCAATTGCATCCACAGCCCACTCTACATCTAATCGACCATCGATAATGGAGTTGCTCACCCTCACCACAGGAGAACCCACCACCAGCCCTACAGCAGTGCTTTGATAATTCTGTGCATAAAATAAGGGTGTTTCTCGTTGTGATTCATTCCAGTAATTCGCAAAAGTACAATGCTTAAAATCATATGTTCCGGAACCCGTCATAGCCACATTGTATTGACCACAATTTTCAATTAATACATTTTCAGCATTAATTTGGTAGAGCGTGCCCAACAGTCCAAAACCAGAAGCATTTCGAATAATGGTGTTTCGGATGTTAAGCCGATTATTTGATACCTGTGGATTGGATGAAAAAGGAAAATATTCCGCCTGAATGCCAATAAAGGAATTTTCAATAATCGCGTGATTGATGTTATTATCAACTGACCCTTCGTTGATCCAAATACGATCCCATTGACCGGCTACATCATCATAATCTTGATCTAATCGAGATCCTCTAAATAATACCGGATCAGCTAGTGTGCCATTTACTTGGAGATTTCCTCCAGGATAAACCCACAATCCGCCATTGTTGTAGAAGTAAATTTCTGCACCTGCATCGATATTTAGTGTTGCATTACTATCTACTACTGCATACCCATAAATTACATAAGGCTTATCATTGGTTAGGGTCACATTTTCGAACTCATTTGCTATAATGCTAAAGGGTGGTAGACCTTCAATTCGACTGTCAGGGGTAAAGTAGGTCGCATTTTGACCATAAGCGATCAGCTTTAAACTCGTTTCATTTCCATTGGTGAAAAATAAAATTTCATCCTCAATGAAAAATGGGTTGAGTGCATCGGTAGGGTCTACCGTTACTTCTACAAATCCAAAAATGCTATCCTTTGGCAAAATTAGAACGTCTTGCTGATTGCCTGGTAAGCCGTCAATGTTGATTCTAAATTGGGAGTTAGATCCATTTTTTAATCGAACAGAACTGATTTCTATGCTTTCTTTATAAGGATTATAAATTCTAAAGTTTTTGGTTACCGAGCCAATGGTAGTAAATACGGTATCAAATGAAATGCTATCCGTTGAAAGACGCACATTAGCGGATGCTGAGCTAATTATTTCATCATCCTTTCTACAGGAAAATAATAGGAGAGTAATACAGACTAGGCTGGCAAAAACAGAAATATTTCTCATAGTGGGCAAATATAGCTAAAGAACTGAAATCACTTTTATTTATTGCCTACGCATTGGCAACTACCGCGTCAATTAAGGCTGCAAAATCCGCTTGAAAAGAATGTGTTTTATCCTCGTTATACCATCGCTGTAGCACTTCTACCATTTCAGTATGAGTAACTTCTTTTGATTTTAGCTCCAACATTAATTCTTGTGCTGCTTGAGGTCGCGGTCCCCATTCACCAATAACGTCTAATGATTCCGCATCGATTGCGATAACTTTTGGAATGGATCGACCGCCATTGGTGAGGTAGGCATCCATAATGTCTAAGTTGTCATCTCTAAGAATAATTTTAAGTTCAATGTTTGAACTAAATTCAGCAGCCTTTGCAATTAATGGCACATTCTGAGCAGCATCGCCACACCAAGCTTCGGAAATAACAAGGAAATATGTTTTTCTTTTAACTTGATTAATTTTTTCAACCAATGCATCATTTAACGCTACTGTTTTCACGAGGCGTTTCATTCGGGACAGGTTAAGTTTTGTGTAATGTGCAAGATCGTCAGATTGGTTAGGCCCTGTAGTTTTACCTTCAGCCACCAGTTTTTCAGTTAGGTCATAATATGCTTGGAAGTTCATGCCTTCCTCTATTCTTTTTTTATCGAATGGAAATTTCATACCGTTGTAGTTTCTTAAATTTGAATACAAAAATACCCTTCTTTTTTGGGTTCAATTGTAACAAAACCGACAGATTTGAAAAGAGAGATTATTACTACAGCAGACGGGTCACATTCTTTATATGTTCCTGACCTAGATGAACACTACCACTCATATCATGGATCGATAAAAGAATCTCAACGGGTATTTATAGATTTAGGTCTTTCTTATGTGGCGAAGCAAAAAGAATCCATTGCAATTCTAGAAGTCGGTATGGGTACAGGTTTAAATGTGCTGATGACGGTTTTGGCCAATGAAGGATTGAAAAAAGAATTGCGTTACGATGCTGTGGAGGCATTTCCGGTGGAAGAGAAGTTGCTGAATCAACTGAATTACGCTGAACAGTTATTGCACCCTTCTGCTTCCATGTTTTTTGAATCAATCCACCAATCCCCTTGGAATGAAGAAGTGGCCATTACGCCATTGCTTAAATTGACCAAAATCGAAGCGCCTATCGAAGCAATTGATTTTTCTCCTGAACAATATGACTTAATTTATTTCGATGCATTTGCGCCTGAAGTACAAGGTGAATTATGGACGAATGAATTGTTTTCAAAAATGTATACTGTTTTAAAGCCCGGTGGCGTGCTTTCAACTTATTGCGTTAAAGGTGATGTGAAAAGAGCGCTGATAGAGCAAGGCTTTGCCATAGAGAAGCACCCGGGACCTGATGGAGGGAAAAGGGAGGTGCTGAGAGCGATGAAGTAATTTGACAATGTACCAATGTAGCAATGCATCAATTATATAAATAGTCAAAAAGTGAATCAGTCAATTGTTGAATCAGCGGATGATGGAGATTTTTGACTTTAGGCCGCTTTGCTGATAGAGGTTAGATTGCTTTTTTACTAATCTTGATCATTACTTGTTAGCCCTCTAGGGTTTTATAATACGTAGAAGGCGCTAGATAAAAAAATCCCGAACTTTGTTCCATAATCATCAAACAACAATCTTTTGAAGCCCATTCCATCTTTTCTGACTGATAAATTAGATCGAGCAAATCAAAACAAAAAGGAGAATAAGACCTTTTTAGATCGGTTGAAAAAGAAGAAGCCAAAAGATTTGGATCAGCAGTTTCATCAGTTGCACGAGGAAGTTTTTGAAGAAATCGATTGTCTGGATTGTGGAAACTGTTGTAAAACCACTTCGCCAATATTTCAGCAGAAAGACATCGAACGAATGGCTAAGCATTTTAAAATGCGACCGGCTGAATTTGTCACGCAGTATCTAGTAGAAGACGATGAAAATGATTTTGTGTTTCCTGCTGCGCCTTGCCCTTTTTTGGCCGAAGATAATTATTGCATGGCCTACGAGGCTCGACCAAATGCCTGTAGGGAATATCCGCACACTGATCGCCGAAAGATGCACCAAATTTTAAATCTGACGCATAAGAACACAATAGTTTGCCCCGCTGTTTCGGATATTGTAGAGCAAATTAAAGTGAATTATGCCAACCGATAGTTTGCGCTTAAAGTAACACTTTTCAAATTATCCCTTATTTTTATGGGCTAGCTATTAATAACTGATGAGTCAACAACTGTTACAAACTTCAATTGAATACCTTAAAGGGGTAGGTCCTAAGCGAGCAGAATTGCTTAAAAAGGGATTAAATATTCGCACGTTTGGAGATTTGATGACGCATTATCCTTTTCGGTATGTAGATAAAACTAAATTTTATACCATATCGGAACTACATCCCGACTTGCCTTACATACAAATTGTGGGTGAGTTTGCCCACATAGAAACTATCGGTTCAGCGCGCCAAAAACGGTTGGCTGCTACCTTCAAAGACGATACTGGTCGAATTCAAGTGGTTTGGTTTAAAGGAATTAAGTTTTTAGGCTCAACGATTCGTGTGGGAGTGAAATATGTGCTTTATGGAAAAGTAAATGCATTCAACAATTCGCTCAGTATTGTTCATCCTGAGTTGGAAACGTTGGTGGAGTATAAAAATAATATTCAATCGACGCTACAAGCGGTTTATACGTCTACCGAAAAGCTGAATAATTCAGGGCTGAGTTCCAAAAACATCGTAAAGCTTCAAAAGAATCTATTCACGCAGTTGGTTGGTAAAATTCCTGAGAATTTAGCTCCAGGAATTATCGAGCAATACAAACTGTTGCCAAGAGAGAAGGCACTTATTCAGTTGCATTTTCCGAAAAATACCGACTTGTTAAAGCGTGCAATATTCCGATTAAAATTTGAAGAATTATTTTTCATTCAGTTGGAGTTGTTGAAGCTGAAACTCATTAACACCAATAAAACGAGGGGTTTTTCTTTTCCAAAAATAGGGGAGTACTTCAATCATTTTTATGAGAACAATTTAGCATTTGAACTGACGAATGCACAAAAACGAGTACTAAAGGAGATTCGTAAGGATATGGGTACGGGTCGGCAGATGAATCGCTTGCTGCAAGGCGATGTGGGTAGTGGTAAAACTGTAGTCGGTTTGATGTCTATGCTCATGGCGATGGACAATGGTTTTCAAGCCTGCTTAATGGCGCCAACCGAAATTTTGGCGCAGCAGCATTATGCTTCATTAAGTGAAATGCTTGAGGGAATGCCTGTTAAAATTTCACTCCTAACCGGATCCGTTAAAGTGAAAGCGCGTAGAGTAATTCACTCCGAACTAGAAAGTGGCGAATTGCACATCTTGGTAGGAACACATGCGTTGTTAGAAGATAAAGTCAAGTTTCATAATCTGGGCTTATGTGTTATCGATGAGCAGCATCGATTTGGAGTTGCACAGCGGGCTCGGTTATGGAAGAAAAATGCGAAGGGAGTGCCGCATATTTTAGTGATGACGGCTACACCCATTCCCCGAACATTGGCCATGACGCTCTATGGCGATTTGGATGTTTCTGTCATCGATGAATTGCCGCCCGGGCGTAAACCGATAGAAACGATTCATTGGTTTGAGAATAAGCGGGAACGACTATGGGGAGTGTTGCGCGAGCAAATTAAATTAGGACGACAAGTGTACATCGTGTATCCATTAATTGATGAATCAGAAAAGATGGATTATGCCAATTTGC
>CBFHLF010000102.1:0-7860 GCA_965656555.1 uncultured Acidiluteibacter sp.
TATGGTCCTGTGGCAGAAGTGATGCCTTACCTCATACGAAGAGCTGAAGAAAATACCTCAATAGCAGGACAAACAGGACGAGAGCTTCGTCTGATTCAAGAAGAATTAGATCGAAGGTCAAAAATGGCTAGCTAATCTCCTCTCTTTTTATCTCACTGTTTTATTATCTTCGCTTGGATGAAAGAGCTGCTAATTGATAAAATAAAAGCCTCCACTCAATTCTCTGAGAAAGAAAAAGAACACCTGATTGCCAAACTTAGTATTGGTTCAAGAAGCGGACTCGTTTTTGAAGAAAAACCTGAGTCTATTGAAAAACAGCTCAAATCTCAACTTCCTTATTTAAAAGAGGTAAAAAGCAAGCAGGTTGGTAAAACCGGCCCATCACATCGGTTAATTGAGGCTGATAATTTACATGGCCTAACTTGCCTCGCTGCAAATAAAGAGCAGTTTGATGTCATATATATCGACCCGCCATACAACACCGGCAATAAAGATTTCAAATACAACGATCATTATGTCGATTTTGATGACGATTACCGCCATTCAAAATGGATCTCATTTATGGCTAAACGTCTTAGAATTGCCAAAGAGTTATTGAATGAACATGGTGCAATTTTTATCTCTATTGATGATGCAGAGCATGCCAGGCTTAAATTGCTCTGTGATGAATTGTTTGGCGGACAAAATTTTGTAGCCAATCTCATTAGGAAAAATAAAGCTGGATCCGGGCATGATAGCAAACAAATTGCTGTAGAATACGATTACCTGCTGTGCTATGCGAAAGATATCAATCAGTTAAAATTTAGCAAAGCAGATGCAGGGGCAGCAGAGGATCCAAAATATAAATTAAAGGATAAACATGTCAAGCATAGAGGCAAATACTACTTGCGCGACCTCGACTATAAAGGAAGCTACAGTAAAAGTTTGGACTATGCTATAACGGATCCTGACGGCACCAAAATGTGGCCAGGAGGAGGTTTTGGAAAACCAAACACTTGGCGATGGGGAAAGGACAAATTGAAATGGGGTCTAGAAAATGACTACATTGTTTTCAAGCAGAAAAAAGACCATTGGAAAGTGTACATTAAGCAGTATCAATTTGTAGATAATAAAAACGAAAAACGACAGCGATTAATACCTCATCGAGCGCTAATAGAATTTTCAAATTCTGCAGGTAGCACTGAATTGAAAAGTATCCTAAATCAAGATATATTCACTTACCCTAAACCGACTGCATTAATAGGTTTTCTCTTGGATTTATTTGCACATCATAAATCATTGAAAATACTAGACTTTTTTGCTGGAAGTGGCACTACCCTTCATGCCACAATGTTAAAGAATCAAGAAGATGGTGGTTCTCGAACGTGTACACTGATTACAAACAATGAAAATCACATTTGTGAAGAAGTTACCTTTGAGCGAAGTAAAAAAGTGATTTTAGGATATACCAATAAAAATGGAAAACAAATAGAGGGGTTGACACAAAACACATTAAGGTATTTTAAAGCCAGCTTCAAGAAATGATTTCTCCGGTACAAATAGCCGTGTCGAAAGCTCAAATATTGGAAGCAATTGCCTTATCAAAGGAGCGGTTGTTCATTGACAATTTGAGAAATAGAGCTGTAAACGTTGCATTTGATAGTAAAGTTAGAGGGTATGTTGGTGAAATTGCTTTAAAAAAGTGGTTTAAGCAAAATGGTATTGATTTCTCATCTACCAACCATTTCGATAGAAAAAGTAGTATGGACGTTGACTTTCTATACCAAGGTAGCCGGCAGATGTATGAGATTGAGCTAAAAACATCCTTAATCCCCGATCAAGATCGAACGATAGAGGAAGCTATATGTCAAAGAGATTTAAAACTCATTAAGCGAGGTAACCAGCCAATAGGAGCACTGAAAAGTGATATACACATTCAATTAATCTATAATCAGCGGAGAGCAGCTAAAGACCTTTGGTTAGAGCAACAAACCGAAATCACAGAAAAAACTGCAATAGAAGTTATCTATGACCAGCTTGCTTGCTACCGGTATTTAACCGATACCTGTCTAATTGGATGGATTGACAAGCCTACACTGATTCAGCAAATCGAAAAGAAACCAACTAAAAGACAAACATGGAAGTATGGTCAGCGAGAATTTTGGACGTGCAGCCTTCGCAGTGAAATTAAACCCATGCAATCATTAATTACTTTTCTAAAAGAAGCTTAATCTGCTTTCTAAGCGGTTAGTTTTTCACTACTTTAGATGTCTAATCAACTATTATGCAGCAAGAAAAAGCATTAGCATTGCTTAAGTCAGGAAAAAATGTATTTCTAACAGGTTCTGCCGGAACAGGAAAGACTTATATTCTAAACCAATACATCAACTATTTAAAAGAAAGAAAAGTAGCCGTAGCGACTACTGCTTCTACTGGTATTGCAGCTACGCATATGAATGGTATGACGATTCATTCGTGGGCAGGAATTGGGGTAAAAGAACACCTAACTAGTAAACAACTGTCTAACATGCGCGATAAAAAGTACCTGCGCGATCACTTGGAAAAAACCAATGTGTTGATTATTGATGAAATCTCTATGCTGCACAAAGTTCAACTTAACCTGGTTAATACTGTTTTGCAATACTTTAGAGACAACGACCGTCCGTTTGGAGGAATTCAAGTGGTACTCTGTGGTGATTTTTTTCAGCTACCTCCTATCGGGAAACCTGGCGAAAGAAGCAGTGATAAGTTTGCCTTTATGTCTGAAGCTTGGGTCGCTGCCAACTTTAATATTGCCTACCTAACAGAGCAGTACCGTCAAGAAGGTGGAGAATTGAATCAGATACTGAATGAGATTAGAGCTTGTCAAATTAGTGAGCAAAGCAAATCACTTTTAGCACAAGCTGAAAACAATCAATTCGACAAAGAAATTGAACCAACCAAGTTGTACACACACAACTACGATGTAAACAGTATTAATACTGAGCACCTAGCACGACTCAATAGTAAAACAAAATCATACACGGCTGAAACAAAAGGAAATGAAAAGCTATTGATGACGTTAAAAAATTCTGTTTTGGCCAATGAAGAGCTCGATCTTAAAATTGGTGCGAAGGTGATGTTTGTAAAGAATAATAATGAAAAAGGCTATGTAAATGGAACAATGGGGACTGTCATTGGCTTCAATGAAGATAACATACCCTCGGTGAAACTGTATGATGGAAGAACCGTTTATGCACACCATGAAAGCTGGGGTGTAATGGATGACAAAGGCAGTGTATTAGCCAGTTTTAGTCAAATCCCATTGCGTCTTGCTTGGGCGATAACAATTCATAAATGTCAAGGAATGACATTGGATGCCGCTGAGCTAGACCTTTCGAAAACGTTTGAAAAAGGACAAGGTTACGTTGGCCTTTCACGATTAAAAAAAATAGATAATTTAAAGCTGATTGGTTTTAACGAGCTTTCTTTAGAAGTCGATAGACTAGCTTATAAAGCAGATCTGAGGTTCCAAGAATTGTCCTCTCAAGCCGATATACAACTTACCAACGCAGAATTAGAAAATGCTGCCATTGAATTTATCAAAAAATGCGGAGGGCTTACTAATCCTGATGATATCGAAAAGAATAAAAAGAAAATCAAGGAGAAAAAGAAAGGGAAAAAAGAATCTACCTATGACATCACCATGAACTATATGAGACAAGCAATGACGCTCAAAGAAATTGCTCATGAACGTGGGATGACTACAGGAACGGTGGCAGGTCATTTAATACGACTTAAAAAAGAAAACCCTGATTTCAACTTTAGCCAATATAAGCCCAAAAAGTCCATATGTGATAAAGTGGAGATTGCTTATAAAATGCAACCAAAGGGAGAACCCGTGAGTACAAAAAAAATCTATGAAGCGCTAGAAGGAAAAGTTAGCTATGATGATATCAAATTAGCATTGGCATTCGTAGTTTAACTTGTTAAATGCAGTGTCACAAAAAAAGAAATAATTAAATTCCCAGGTTAGATGCTTACTACTTTTACGATTGTATCTTTTCCTGATGATTAAAAGTAGTTTAGCTTTTATTAATTTTAACTTATGCGATTTATTACCTCTCTCAAAACAGGTTTTTTAGGCTACTCCGATGCGATGGCTTTTATCCACGAACATAAAATGTATCATTTTTTTTTGTGGCCAATTGTTATGCATATTGGCCTATTTTTACTTGGTTTTTCAGGCGTTTCATACCTAACAGATGTCACCATTGAGTTTTTAAAATCTTTTGTAGCGGAAAATCCTGAAGCGTGGTATAATTCCGAAGCACTGCAAGGAATCTTAGCCGTTACGCTATGGATTATTTTGCGAATTTTCTTTTTTATCGCGTTCGCCTACGTTGGTGGATATGTGGTTTTACTTTTACTGTCTCCTATACTATCATTAGTGGCCGCAAAAACCACCGAAAAAATTACAAACGATAGTGTTCCTTTTAAATTGACGCAATTCCTAAATGATCTATTAAGAGGTGTAGCAATGGCAGCTAGAAACTTTTTTTATCAATTACTGATTACTATTGGGTTACTGATTATTGGGTTCGTGCCCATTTTAGGGTGGATTTCACCAATCTTACTTTTTGGGGTTTCTAGCTTTTTCTATGGATACTCTTTCTTGGATTATAGTTTAGAAAGCAAGGGGATAAACTATGGTGAAAGTGTTCGATTTGTCAACAAAAACAAAACACTTTCATTTGCTCTGGGTTTACCTTATGTTCTGTTATTGCTAATTCCATTTGTCGGATTATTATTGGCTGGATTTCTAGCAATAGTGAGCACCGTGGCTGCTACAATGGCTATTCACAAAACACCCTATTCATCACAGCTACCAAAAGAGTTAACCCATTAATTAATGATAAAGATTTCAGCAGTCTCTTACTTGAATACTCTCCCTTTTGCTTACGGCATTGAGAAGTCTGACTACATTAAAAAAAATAGCCTCATTAATAGAGACATCCCATCAGAATGTGCACGCAAATTAAAAGAAGGGGAGGTAGATTTAGGTTTGGTACCGGTTGCCATTATTCCCCAAATTAAAAGCCCACATGTTATATCAAATTTTTGTATTGGCGCAGTAGGTAAAGTACATTCTGTAAACCTGTATAGTCACAAAGCTATTGAACAAGTCAATGAGATTGTTCTTGACTACCAATCAAGAACTTCCGTAAATTTATGCAAAATACTGTGTAAGCATCATTGGGGTATTTCTCCTACTTTCATACAAGGTGCGGCAGGTTACGAGCAAGAAATTCAACCAAATCAAGCTGCTGTTATAATTGGTGACAGAACTTTTAACATAGGTGAAGACTTTCCCTATGTGTATGATTTATCAGAAGAATGGCATCACATGACAGGTCTGCCGTTTGTATTCGCCGCTTGGGTAGCCAACAGACCATTGCCTGAAGAGTATATCTCAGCATTTAATAAAGCAGCAGAGTTTGGATTAGAGCACATAAAAGAGGCAATCGAATTTGGAAATATATCTATCATATCCTCCGATAAGCAATATCAATACTTGACCAAGTCAATCAGCTATACACTTGATGAGCAAAAACGAAAAGGTCTCTCTTACTTTTTATCTTTACTAGAAACTGTAGCATAAAAAAAAGGGAAGAATCAATTGACCCTTCCCCTTCTTTTTCAGTAAAGACTGATTATTTTTTCTTTGCAGACCAAGCTGCGATATTCGCTTTATTCATTTTAATGTATGGTCCGTAGTTTGCTTCCTCAGCCAACTTCAACGATTGCTCAGCTGTTTTTAGAGCAGATTTTGTATCGCCCATTTTGTGTTGAATTAAAGACAATGTATAAACATTCCAAAATTTAGCAGAAATCTCAACTGATTTCTTAGACCATGCTAGCGCTTGCTCTAAGTCCTTATCGTTATCATAATAGTAACGAGCACTAGAATTGTAAACACCGTAAGCACCTTCGATTTTAGCAATCTCAGCTTTGATATTTTTTTCAGCTTGAGCAGATGCATCAGCAGAAATAGTAAAACTAATAGCAGTAGTTGCCCAATTTAATTGAACATCTGTCGTATTATCCGTTACGTTTCTGAAAGAAAACATCATTCTCTCTGTAGAAGGTGCTTCCATAGGCTTCACTTCTATCTCAATGGCATTGTTAGCAGCATCATATTGGCCAGTACTAGCAGTAGCATTCGTATTGAACATTACTTTCCATGAATCTTTTCCAGGCATTGTGAAAATAGAGTAAGACCCTGCTTTCAACTCTTTATCTCCGATCATTACATCGTTTGATATCGTAATTTTAGTTGCAGAGTTTGCCCCTGTTCTCCACAATTGGTCGAATGGTACCAAGTCTCCAAAAATCTCACGACCTTTTACTCCTGGTCTCGAGTATTCAATAGTTACGTCAGTTAAACCAAATGTTTGCATTACCATAGCTTTAGGGCTTGGCTGGGGTAAGTCTTGTGCGTAAACTCCTGCTGCAATTAATACCGCAGAAAATAATGTAAAAAGCTTTTTCATGTTGTAAATTAATTTATATGAATTTCAAATGTACGTAACCCTTATGGGCTCTGAATGTTCGTTTCACAATTTTTAAGAAAGCATCATATGAACGACTTTCTTTGTTTCAAAAAAGTCTTCATCAAAATAATGGCTTAAGTGATACAGCTGGTGAGGTAAAGCCACCTCGTTTAATTCTTCTGTTAAATCACCACCTTTTAAAAATAGAAAACCATTAGATAATTCATTAAAGCTGTCTTTCTTTATTTTATTTCTTACCCATGGAATAAACCCCGCTGTTCGAGTTACTGCCCTACTTACAATAAAATCAAATTTTCCTTCTACTTTTTCTGCACGTTGATGAGCAGCAGTTAAATTGTTTAATCCAAGTGATTCTGTAACTGCGTTTACCACTTTTATCTTCTTGCCGATAGCATCGACTAGATGAAAACTGCAATCAGGAAATAAAATCGCCAATGGAATCCCGGGAAAACCTCCCCCCGTTCCTACATCTAGAATCGCTGTAGCAGGTTTAAATTGAATCACCTTCGCTATGCCAAGCCCATGCAATACATGTCTTACATACAGTTCATCTAGATCTTTACGAGAAATTACGTTAATCTGCGCATTCCATTCTTCATATAGCTCCTGCAACTGATTAAACTGTTCGATTTGTTTTGCAGTAATGTCTGGGAAATAATGCTGAATTATATCACTTTGCATGTGTCTATTGTCTTTTTAAAAAGTATCCTTAGTGTCTTCGAGCATGTCATTTAACAATGCTCTTGCTCTAAATAGCTGAGCCTTTACAGTTCCTAGCGGCAAGTTGCACTCCACAGCAATTTCTTCATAACTGTATTCATCAAAATAACGTAAGGAAACTAACTCCCGATATGGCGATTTTAAATTGCTAACTGCACTGCGCATTTTAGCGAGCTTTTGCTGATGCATAAAAGCTTGTTCTGGGTTCTTTCCTTCTGCCTTCACTTCCATCGACCATTGATTGCTTCCTTGATCATCTTCTTGATCTAGTGATAGTGTTTTCATTCGTTTCTTTCGAATAAAATCAATGCAGTGATTAGAGGCAATTCGGTAAAGCCATGTGCTAAATGCATAATTGGATGTATACTGATCAAGACGCAGAAAAGCTTTTCCAAAAACTTCCATTACCAAGTCCTCAGCTTCTCGCTTATCATGGACCATTTTCAGTACTAAGAAATAAATGGAGTCGTGATATCCTTCTAACAGTTCAGCATAGGCACTTTGCGAACCAGCTAATGCGGCCTCTATGAGTCGCTTATCACGTTTACCTTTTTCTGTAAGTTCAGTTTTCATTTCCAATTATTGTCTTTGATCAGAGCTCCAGTTA